>QNEG01000118.1 GCA_003645115.1 bacterium
AATTACCGGTGTTCCACTGGAGGAGATGACTCAAGAAGACCAGACCAGATTATTGAGAATGGAGGAGGAGTTATCTCGCTATTTGGTGGGACAGAAAAAGGCGATAAAGGCACTTTCTCATTCCATTCGGCGTTCTCGTTCGGGTTTAAGGAATCCTAATCGTCCAGTGGGGAGTTTCTTGTTTCTCGGTCCCACTGGAGTAGGAAAAACCGAACTGGCTAAGGTGCTAAATCGCTTTCTATTCGGTTCTGATGATTCTATTGTTCGAATCGATATGTCGGAGTATATGGAAAAATTTTCTGTGTCTCGCCTGCTGGGCGCTCCACCCGGCTATGTGGGATATGAAGAAGGTGGAACACTTACCGAAGCGGTCCGAAGACATCCTTATTGCGTGGTCCTATTCGATGAAATCGAGAAGGCTCATCCCGAAGTATTTAATTTACTGTTGCAGATACTGGAAGATGGCGTTTTAACTGATAGTTTCGGCAGAAAAGTCGATTTTAAAAATACCATTATAATTATGACATCTAATATCGGAACAGAAGAAATAGTATCCTCGAGATTAGGTTTCGAGGATAGTGATAATATGCCAGATTATGAAGCTATGCAGGAACAATTGCTTTCTCGGGTTCGCAAAGTGATGAGACCGGAATTGCTCAATAGAATCGATGAGATTATAGTATTTCGTTCACTCGGTGTGGAGGATATCGAAAAAATCGTGGATATAAAATTGGATGAGTTGAATAAACGAGTCGAGCATAAGGGATTATCTCTTGTGTTAACCTCGTCTGCGAGAAAATGGTTAGCGGAAAAGGGATATGACCCTAATATGGGTGCTAGACCATTGACCAAAGCTATTCAGCAATATGTGGAAAATCCACTATCGGAGAAAATATTATCGGGTGATATACCATGGGAACATATTGTGCGAGTGGAATTGAATGAAGAAAAAAATGAATTGGAATTTTCTCCTGTGAAAATAGACGAGGATACTTCCTCAGAGATTGATGAAATCTCGATGGTAGGAGAATGAATATTTTTTATAAAAAAAACCTTGACTTAAGCTAATGGAGTAATATCTTATTATTATGATAGAGCAGAAAAATACGAAAATAAGGAGGTGTGCTTGATGCGCAAGTGGATTTACTTAGTAGGTATAATGTTATTTTGCGGGTTAGCGGTAGCTGTGCCCGGCGGTGAGGAGGGATTACCCGAGAGTTCGCCTGTGACTCCTGCATTGGATGATGGCGGAGACCCCATTCCACCTTTCGAGGCAATGGCTGAAACCACAGCAAATATCTATATTTATGTTACACTTCGACAACCCGAGGGACCAGCTGCATCGGGTATCGAAATAGAATCTACATATTGTGCCAGTGGTTTCGAGTTTGTGCAGATAAAAGCACATACACCGCTATGGAGCCGTGATAGCGCCGAAGTCCAGTATTATTTGCTTTACAGGACTCAATGGGCTGCTTTCAATTGGGGTGATTTAAACATTCTCACCGGTTATCAGGACTCTATGTGGATTATGAATCCAATAGAAGACTGGATTACTCATACCGACCCCGACCCCGCATATCGATGGTATAGCTATACTTCCACCCGTGATGAATTCCAGGATTCCATCTGGAGTCGCGAGGATATCTGGGGCACTGGATATGGAACACAGGGGGTATGCGATGAAAATGTCAACTGGTATTATGTCTGTGTGGCGGTAGATAGCACCCCTATGCCCAGAAAGGTATCTCCAGAACCATCAGACCCGGTCGGTGAAGTCGATCAGTGGCTATATGTTGGAGACAACATTATTAGCTACCCGGTGGATATCGGTGTCGGGCGAGCGGATAGTCTTGCTATGGTTATCGACACTATCGATGGAACACCTGCCGCAGAAAAAATTCATAAATGGGATGCAACAACGCAGATGTGGACCGAAATTGCTTTCATTTTCTTTGGTTCTTGGTCTGGTTCAGATCCTGTCGCACCGGGTGATGTGTTCCGTGTAGTGAAAACTGATCCCACTACTGTTTTGTGGTCGGCTCATACTCCAGGATATGTCCCCTATGATGCCGATATTACCAATCATACATTGACATTAGCACCGGGAACATCTACTGGTGATAATTATGTTATGATGCCATATCAAGAATATAATTTGCTGTTGGGTATCAATAGTTCGATGGAAGGTATAGACTATGTTCGAGCAAAAGATATGCTTGGAGATATTACCCGCGCTACCAAAATTCACAAATGGGATGGGGCTACACAGATGTGGACCGAAATTGCATATTATTTCTTTGGTTCACCAAGTGGAAATACCAGAGTATTACCAGGATTGCCTTATCGTGTAGTTGTCGATGGCACCTGCACCTGGCCCCCAGAATAAATAGTATGAATAATGAAATGGCATAATTATAACGAGAGAAAAATAAAAAATAATAGGAGGACAAGAGATGATACGAAAAGCGAGTATAACAATTTTAATAGTGCTTCTGGCATTTGGATTCGCCAATGCTAAAGTTTCTAAAATAAAAAGTGCATTGGAGGGTTGGTCAACAGACTTTACTATTTACTTAAATCAAGATACATTATGGGGCGTGCAGGATTCTGCGCTACCACCTACTCCAGACCCTGGTGACCCTTATTATGTGGATTATGAAAACTATGGTTCAGGAACTCCCACCAATGCAACTGCAATCGATTCCACTGACTCCACCATATTTGGATTGTATATTAAATTGTGGGCTCGAAAAATGACCAATACTGCTCCTCCTGGTGAACCAGAATCCTGCGCTGTTAATACTAATACTTCCTATTCCAATGTTTATTATGCTGGTTATAGTTCTGCAGGAGAGGGCTTTCCTGGATTCACTATCGATGGACCCTTTAAATTATTGGCATCTGATAATTTCCCAGCTAACTATCATCATTATATTAGAATCCAGACTTCATTATGTAATATCAAGGAAATAGACGGAGTAAGCCCATTTAGTTTCGATGATAACGATTCCCTGTTCGTCTATATCGAGGATAGATATGGAACATATAGTTGTTATCCCGATTCTGGGTCAGAATGTAAATTTATGACATTCGTATGGGAATCCAATCCTGGAGCAGGATGGCCCACTGATCCCAGTGACCCCTATGGACAGATGAACCCAGCTATTATCGATAGCATCACCTTTAGTGCTACAGCATTCTGGGACAGTCTGGTCGGATTTGAAGATGACCCTTGTTTATATCCAATGGGTGTCCAGGACAAGCCTGTGGTTCCACAGGTGCCGGTGCTATATCAGAACAATCCCAATCCATTTAATGCATCCACAGATATCGAATTTTCTGTTCCCACTGCCAGCAATGTTAAGCTCGAGGTTACCGATGTCCTTGGAAAACGAGTTCGTTTACTGTGTGATAAGCAAATGAACCAAGGCAATCATATTATCCGCTGGGATGGAAAGGACGAGAAAGATAATGAAATGCCCAGTGGAGTCTATTTCTATAAACTCACTGTGGGCGATAGTTTCGTGGATAAGAAAAAGATGACACTGATTAAATAAAAATGTTGAAGTAGAATTAGGATTCATCTTACACCTCCTAATTTATTTCTTCTACGACCGCTCTTGAAAAAGGGCGGTCTTTTTTTGGAAAAAATACTCTATTTCACAAACTATCGTGGTTATACTATTTTTGTGGATACATAAATTCTGTATTTAAAAATGTCTTGACATATAAAGATGCGATATTTATATATTATGGTCGGACCCATAGCTCAGTTGGTAGAGCGGAGGACTCATAATCCTTTGGTCCCAGGTTCGAGTCCTGGTGGGTCCATTTTAATATTAGAAAGGAGGGCGATTAGCTCAGATGGAAGAGCGTCCCGTTCACATCGGGAAGGTCAGTGGTTCAAGTCCACTATCGCCCAATTCGACAATTAAGGAGTAACTGGAAAGGTGCACTAAAATTAAGGTGCACCTTTTTTTATTGCTATGCGATTAGAAGAACTTATAAAAGAATTCGAACTGTTTTGCCCACAGGAATGGATTTATACCGGAGACAGAGTGGGACTATTCTGCGGAGATAGAAAACGCGCAATAGAAAAGGTATTGTTGGCATTAGACCCTACCGATGCAGTTATCGAGGAAGCAATACAGGGTGGATTCGATTTGCTATTTACTCACCATCCACTAACCAGAAACGAGTTCAAATCTGTGCTGAAAGACGATAGAAAAACTGGAAAGATATATCGCGCAATCCAGCACGATTTGGCAATTTATTCCGCTCACACCAATCTCGATTTCGCTCCATTCGGAGTGTCGGTAACTTTAGCGGAAATATTGGGAGTAGAAATAGAAAGACCACTTTATGATAAATCCACGGAGAAATTGTATAAATTAGTGGTATTCGTTCCGGAGGACAATTTTGAATTGTTCCGCAAACAAATACTCGACATAGGAATTGGCAATATCGGAAATTACAGTCATTGTAGTTTTTCTACTTCCGGTGAGGGCACATTTAAACCGACTTCGGGTGCCAACCCATATATCGGAAAAATCGGAAAATTAGAGAAAGTAAATGAACTAAGATTGGAAACTATAGTGCCCGCTCACCTGCTTGGTCGAGCCATTCGAGCAGTAAATGACTATCATCCATACGAGGAACCAGCATTAGATATCTATCCGCTGGAGAACGATAAGATAAAGGGCGGATTCGGAGTAATCGGAAATTTGCCAAAAATTATGTCTATCAACAGCATAGCTGAGTTATGTGCGGAGAAATTGCCTACTTATGAAATACGATATATCGGCGATGCCGAACGAGTGGTGAGAAAAGTAGCTATACTCGGCGGAAGCGGAGATTTATTTATCGAGCAGGTTATATCATCAGGTGCAGATTTATATATCACTGGAGAATTGAAACATCATTCCGCACTGGAATTAGCGGAAGCTGGGATTTCTGCGATAGTTTCGGGACATTTTGGCACAGAATGGATAGTCCTGCCAAGATTGAAAAATATTTTGACACAAATATTCGAGAGATTCGACCAGCGAGGTGAAATAGTTATATCGGATGCCGAACAGCCAATATTTAGGATGGCTCATCTGGTAAGTGAAATAAAATGATTATCTTAAGTAAAGAAAATTTGAGAAATAGAAGGAGACAATATGGGAAAGAAAAAACTCACTATGAAGGAACAATTGAGATTATTGCTGAGAATTCAGGAATATGACAGTCGCCTTCTGGAACTGGAGATGAGAAAATCGTTTTTCCCCGATTTGCTGAAACAACTGGAACAGGAAATAGAGAATTTGCAGACGGAATATGAACAAAAGAGTGCGCGGTTAAAGGAAGTGAAAAAAGAAATCGGTATGCTCGAACTCACCCTAAAAGAAGAGGAGGATGCACTGCAAGGTTCGCAAGACCGCCTGATGAATGTGTCCACTAACAAAGAATACGATGCGGTCCAACTGGAAATACAATCTCATAAGGAAAAGATTGCTGATGCCGAGGAGAAATTGATTGTTTTGCTCGATGAACAAAGCACACTGGAAAAAGATGTGGAGCAGCTGAAAGAAAAAATCGGTATCACTACAAAAGAGAATAAATCGCGAATCGAGGAGATAAAAAAGAATTCTCAAGAAATTAATGGAATAATAGAGAAAATACAAGCCGAGCGAGATAATCTGGCGGAGAAAGTTTCCACACCATTGATAAATCGCTATCGTCAAATAAGGCGCGGACGACAAGGAGTAGCCGTGGTTCCGGTTGTGGAACGAGCTTGCGGTGGATGCAGGCGCGCACTACCGC
>QNEG01000119.1 GCA_003645115.1 bacterium
GTCTATTCCTGCCATCAGGATGCTAAATATTTTATCATATTGGTCGGGATTAACCAATTCCAAACCATCGGATGAAGTCATAACCGGATCCCAGATTATAGTAATATTCCCCGCATCGTAGAATATGTTTTCGGCGATGATTTCTGCAGTATTTATATCCGGAATCATCCCAATTTTTACAGCATCGGGTTTTCTGTCAGCCCATATTGTCCTCAATGTTCTGGACAATAGTTTCGAGTCGATAGGTTGAAATTCATATCCTCGATGGAAATCCTGAACAGTGATAGCGGATGGGATACCACCTGCGATTGCGCTCAATCGATTTATCACGCTGATATCCTTCAACAGTCCAGCCTTTCCCGAGGGATCCAGTCCAGATATAGCAAAAACAAATGGTCTCACTTTATCCACTGACATTAGAACACCCACCGAAATTTTTTTATCCAACAATCTAAAACAAAGAGAACTTCATACAAAATCAATGAATAGTTTGATATAAACAAAAAGACCCATTCCTGAAAAAGAATGGGTCATTACATTAAATTATGTGTTATTTTTACTTTCCACCATCGAATGCGATACAGGTAACTGTTCGAGTAATTCCGGGTATATGACGAATCGACCCGATAATTTCATTACGCAATTCATCGATAGTATCGGTTTCCACATAGCAAACTACATCGTGGAGACCTGTAACTACCCGAGCATTCACCACACCCGGCAATTTACGAAGTTCGGCAACCACATTGAGTTCCTCACCTGTAGCCACATTGATAAGCATATAGGCTCCTGGTTTCATGCTAATCCTCCTGTTTTTTTGTTCACATTACTATTTCAATATACATCACATTATATGAAAGTCAACAATTTTCTTCTATGGATTTAAATATATAGTGGAAATTTTCAATGTGCAATTTTCGAGCACATAAATCCAATAACCCTCTGTGGGTTCCAATATATTCGAATTGTAATATCCGTGCGCTACTTCATCATATCCGAGCAAAATATCTCGTATAAGAGCATCTTCCGGCTGGACTGGTTGTTCAAGCCAATATGCGGTCTCTGTCGGTGCTCCCAACATAAACCATCCCTGATGAAGCGAAAATTCATATTTCCTCAATGCCGGTCCAGAAACTGTATAATCCCCACTTACTGCGTTAAATATCCAATATGCACGTCCTGGCTTGAAAGCAGTGGCGATATTATATGAACGAGTAATCTGATCGAAGTAGAAAATATATTCTCCCAACATATCCGGGAATGCGGCAGATGCTATAATACTATCAGAACCCAGTGGTATGGAAATTAGGTTCCATCCTCGCTCCAGATGAACAGTAATTTCCACAGGAGATTCATAATGATAGTAAATATAAACTGTGTCTCCCGCAGTGACTGATATAGAACCGACAGATTTCATATCCAGTGTATCGCCGATAAAGCAACCACTCCATATCCGGTTTATATCCCACTTGATTTTTCCGTCCGAATTGGTAACCACAGGATAAATAAGTTCTCTATCGCCGAGATGTCTGAGGTCACGAGTCAATTTATAGGAATCAGCCGAGACAAAATAAATATTTCCCGCTTCTGGCATAGGTGGTGGATCGAGTTTATCTATAACTCTATCATAATTGTCTGTAGCCAGTTGATGTAATCCGAATGATGCAGAATCCATAGGCAAACCGCCTTCGCTTTCCAGATAAATCATCGCCGACCAATATGGAAATACTTGCTCACCGATTATCAATATTCCATTAGTCAATATAGGGATCGGACTTCCGCTGTTCACCAATCCATTTCTCAAATCTACTCGACTGGAATAGCCTTCCTCAGCATCGGGTTCCACTGAGTATGAAATTTGTGCAATTTCCCCCGAAGTAGGCAATGGTGTAGTTCCAGATAATTCCACAGTGATATGTCCCTCGCCAATCGATGTAACCATCACCGACCAATCCTCTGGCAATATCTCTCCACCATTGGCTCCATCCGGCAATATTACATCAGGATTGGTATGTATAGTAAATCTGACTCGAGTAATATCATTATCATAAATATTTCCCACACACACTGGAATTATAATTTCATCTTCGGTAGCATAAGTAACCGAGGGCACCGAGATTACCAGGTAATTTGAAGGCTCACCGGGAGTGATATGAAGCACAATTTCTACTACTACCTCGCTATTTTCGGGATTGGTGGTATATAGAATTACTTCGCCCACATAGTCACCGGGTTCCATATCGGCGGTGTTAATGGTCAATGGCAGATTAACTATTCCCATCGGATAAATATAATCGCTAACTATAGCAGTAGATATCCATTCTGGCAATCCAGTAATTTCGAAATATCCGACTGCATCGCCGAAGTTCTGGATTGACAACGATATATCTCCAGTATTATCCTGCTCCATAGTGATTTCAAACGATGTGGGAAATACCACTACTTCCGGGACACCGCCGGGGCAACCCAGTATCAATCTACCATAAGTAGCTGGGTCGAGTTCTGTGGATGTAGTCAGCCAATTAAAATATGTGGTCGCAGAATCCTTACCAGTCAGCATAAACCCGAGCGAATCGCAGGGGAGACTTCCCAAATGTTCATCGTCATTAAGTGGAATAGAGAATTCCAGGATGACACCATCGCCGGTCTCTCTCCATGTAGATGCTGCGGAAGATATTGGAGTAATGGTTCCTCTGGTCGCAGTTCCACCGACATCTGCGACCGGTTGGAAATAGTTGCCAATTTCGTCAGCGAATCGGAAAATAAATCTACCCTCATCGGATGGCAATGCATCCCACCAGTTAGAATTGTCATCATCGAACCACATAGAGAAATCTGCTCCAGTATCCACAGCACCATACATCTGAATATATCCGAACAATCTATCGGCGGTATTGACGAAACAGAAAGTCATATCGTCAAAATCGATAGCAGAACCGAGTTGCCATGCGTAATCATCCAGATAACCATCCAGGACGATAGGCACAAGCACCCAGGATGAATATACTCTACCCGATTCATCATTGCAAGCACCAGATGCCACATTGGATTGAGAACTATGCGCATCCGGGCTATCATATATAGCTCGCACAGTGTAATAATAAGTTTCTCCGCATTCTATAGCGGGGTCATTAAATGTGTTCATTTCACAAGTCCCAATCGACTCGAAACCAGAATCTGCCATTTCGCTTCGATAAACCTCATATCCAATCAGATGAACCGGATAGCCCAAATCCAGTGCTTGTGGATGTTGCCAAGTCAATGGAATGGAGCCTAAAAATCCGGAATGTGCTATCAAATTTATGGGCGCAAATATGGGATTGGTTATTTTCATCACATATACGGGGAAAGTAAGCATAGTGGTATCATAACCATCTGTAACTGCTACAGTTATATCGTAATGACCCTCACCGAGATATTCCGGTGGCATCCACATAAATGTTCCATCATCGAATAGATACATACTATCCAAACTATTCACCATAAAGAACCATATGGAATCGCCATCGCCATCTACTGCGGTGAATTCATATTCGAACAACACTCCCGGTATGGCGATAGAATCCGGCGGGTCGCAGGTGAATACAGGTGCATCATTTTCGTGCTCGACAAATATCTCTACAGTATCTCCCACTATATATCCACCGTGATAAGCATACAGATAAACATAGGTTTCACCGTGGAAATCGGGGTTCAAATTTACCCATACTTCATTGCTATCGATACCATCACGATAAGTCACCAGTCCCGGACCATAATCCACCGAATAATCGAGTCCAGTGGGGACAAATACATCGAATAAATCGGCGAGTAAGAAATCTGGTGAATCCTCGGTAGTATATACATCTTCAACTGGATTGATAACACCCATAGTAATACAATGCGCCAGATTACTCATCTGTGAGCGATTGCCCACCTCATCGATGGCGAACACAGCGAACCAGTATTCAGTCGCCGATTCCAATCCGGTAACCCAGTAATATTCGATTGTTCCCGATGTATGCGGCAACATCTCCACAGGAAATTCGGGCACTTCATCCCATTCATCAGGATAGAAACTCTCGGTGGAATATCTTATTTCATAAGTGAAGGCTGTCCCTGAATAGACATCATCGCCAACCGCCATCCAGGTCAATTGTATTCCCGATGGGCTAAAATCATTACAATCCAAAGTGGTAATCCTTGCCGGTGCGATAGTATCCACAGTATCCACAGGAGTGGGACAAGTATCCGTGATGAAATCTATTAGTGCAATCGGGGACACATTTTCCATCTCATCGAAGGCATAGCCAGCCACCCAATAATGAGTTTCCTCATCCAGTCCATTAAGATAGAATGACTGTTCCGTTCCTGCTTCCATAGGCGCAGGAACATCCTCTACTAATGTGCCATCAGCGAAATTAGCGGAATCCAACTCGAAATCGGCATATCTAAATTCATAATGATCGGCGATACCGACATAGTCATCATCGCCGGGAGCGAGCCATATAATTGTCGTCGAGCTACAATCTACTGCGTCGGCTGTTAGTGTAAATTCACCAGGTGGAATAGTATCCTCTGCCTCGGGCATAATTACCTCCACCACATTGGAAATATCGCTCCAGTTGGGAACTTCATCCGCAACTTTTATAGCAAAGTAATAGGTTTCTCCGGGCAATAATTCATCCACCCACATACCCTGGACAGTGCCCGAGGTTTCCGGCGCTGGAACACCACCAATCGATGTGCATATATCCCAATTGGCTTCGGTTATCGGTGAATTGTAATATCTCAAATCGACTTCGGTGACAATGCCATCATATTCATCATCACCGGTAATTGTCCAGGAAAAATAGATACTCTCCAGTAATACTGTGTCGGCAGATAAATCATCGATTGCAGCAGGTGGAATAGTATCCGGTGGCGCCTGAATAGTGAACAATCCAGATATATCCATTATAGTGGTATCATCGATAGCACGAGCTCGAATCAAGCAATTTTCTGATTCTATTTCCGGAGCGATATAATAATACGAGCTGGTAATTGCAAGACTATCCTGGACTAAAACCCAGGATGCGCCATTATCAGAACTGAAATGAATGCTAACTCCTTCGATTGCCTGTCCTATCCATTGTATATCGATAGTATCGCCGAAATAAAATATTTCACCACCTACGGGAATAACCAACTCGATTTCCGGATTGGGGACTATCTCAAAGAAGGCATCCGATTGGTCATACACTGAGGTATCCATTCCGCTGACCACTTTTATCAGGCAATGGTCGGATTCGATTTCCGGTGCATTCCAGGGGAAAGTGCTCGCCGCCGCAGAAATACCACTCGCCACAGATGTCCAACTACTGCCGGAATTTGCAGAAAAGAATATATTAACCGTAGATATAGCTGGTGATGCAGTCCACTGGATATTTATAGGTGCACCGAACATAAAACTTTCTCCGCCATTGGGATATAACACGGTAATAACCTCATATCCCGTCTGTAATGTTATGGTGCCAATATTTTGAGCTGGGACACCGTAATCCAATTCTACCAGCACCAGTGCAGTCTCGCCATTACAGGTATTAAATAACCAAATAGCGACAGTATCTCCGGTGGACAAGTCGAAATCTGCTATCTGAACAGCCCAATCGCTACCATCGAAACTGCACCCACTGGATTCCTCAGTCAAAGTGTCATCTGCAGCGGGATATGGATATGCAATAAACGAACCACATCCCTCGGGGATAGGTGAACTATCGGAATTCTGTGCGCTTCCATATATAAGGTGAGGAA
>QNEG01000120.1 GCA_003645115.1 bacterium
GTTAGTAGTTTAAATCCCTGAATCAATTCATCTTTTCTGGTCGCTACTACCGTTCCTGTAACTTTTGCTATTTCCATAATAAAAAACCTCTTGCATTAATTTATAATAGCATTATATTATTCATAGGGTGGAGAGGTAAAAAAACCCCTAACATTTGACAAATGGAGGTCGTCCCCCGATGTTGAGCTAACGCCAGGACTTTCGAAGGAGTATTCCTTTGGAATGAGCGGATGCAAAAGACTGAAGGCGACAATAATACGCCTCTACTCATACCCTTATGAGAGGGTTTTTGAGTCCTCTTCACCCTTGTTATTTTCATTATCATTCCTCAGACTTTTTATCTTCTTCTTTCTGAGTATTTTCCTGTTCGGATTGGGGAATTAAGCCGAGTTTGGTTCGTATTTTCTTATCCAGTTCTGCCATAATTTCAGGTTCCGATTCAATAAACTCTTTCGCTTTTTCTCTGCCCTGCCCGATTTTTTCTCCATTGTATGAATACCACACACCACTTTTTTCTATTATTCCCAATTGAGTGCCAAAATCGATTAACTCGCCGGAATGTGATATTCCTTTACCATATATAATATCGAATTCAGCAGTTTTAAATGGTGGAGCGAGCTTGTTCTTAACCACTTTCGCATAGGTATGCGCACCGATTTTTTCTGTTCCCACTTTTATCGAACTCCCTCGTCTTATCTCGATTCTCACGGTAGAATAAAATTTCAATGCTACTCCGCCGGTGGTAGTTTCTGGATTACCGAAGGAGATTCCAATTTTCATCCTGGTCTGATTGATAAATACCAGTGCAGTTTTTGAGCGTCCCACTGCGGAAGTTAGTTTTCTCAATGCTTGCGACATAAGTCTCGCCTGAAGACCAATTTTCTGGTCGCCCATATTACCCTCGATTTCATCTCGAGGCACCAGAGCGGCGACGGAATCTACCACAATCATATCCACAGCAGAGGACCTAACCAGAGCCTCTGCGATTTCCAATGCTTGTTCTCCATAATCTGGTTGCGAGACCCATAAATTATCCACATCGACGCCCAGCACACGAGCATAATTGGGGTCGAGAGCGTGTTCTGCATCGATAAATGCAGAGATTCCACCTTGTTTTTGTCCCTCGGCGATAAAATGCAATGCCAGAGTAGTTTTGCCCGATGCTTCCGGACCATAAATCTCAGTTATTCTACCTCGGGGAATTCCACCTATTCCGAGAGCATAATCGAGCGAAATACTACCAGTAGATGTCACTGGCACTTGTTGAATTGCGCCATTCTCACCCAATCGAATTAGATATCCTTTCCCGAATTGCTTCTCGATAGCCTCGAGAGCAGCATCCATCGATTTTGCATTCGGGTCATTACTTTTTGCCATTATATCATTCACCTCCAATTATTTTTCTATTTTATACTAATCGAATTTTCTCCAGCACCGTGTAAATAGGTCCATTTGGAGTCAAAGTGCTTTTGTATAATGTTATCTCATTCGCCGATATCCAGGCTTTTGGAATTTCTATTTTTTCCATTTCTGCGATTAATTTTCCGGTTTGTTTCGGCGATTTCACTCGTCCGATAGTGATATGCGGAGAAAATTTTTTATTATCCGGTTTCAACCCGGCATCGCAACAGGCATCCTCCACAAGATTATGCAATGTTATAATTTTATCGATATCACCCTCCACACCTATCCATAACACTCTTGGGAATTGCCGACCAAAATATCCCAATTCCGAAAATGAAAACTGGAACTTATTTAACTTCAGCTTACATTTATGGATATTGTCCAATACTTTCTCCAAGTCTTTTGGGGAAATTTCACCAATGAACCTGAGTGTGATATGAATGTTCTCCGGTGTCACCCAGTTGACTTTCACAGGCAATGGACGCAATACTTCGATTACATTATTATCTATCCATTCCCTGTGCTCTTTGGGGATATCGATGGCGAAAAATGTCCTGATTTTATCCTCTTTTTTTGTCATTCTATCGGTTCGATTTTTATATCCTTAGCGAATACTGGGGGTTGTTCTTCGCCAACCCAGAGTGAAATATGTCTTGCAGAAATTTCATCGACCTCGTCTGTAGTAGGGTCTATAGGCGCCCAACCTAATTCGGGACCGAGAAATACCTCCACCCAGCTATGGTCGAGTGGGACATCGACATATAGGATTCCTCGAATTACACGAGCTGGAATTCCTACCGAGCGAAGCATAGCAGTTGCCACCAGTGCTTTAGTATGTGAATCACCTCGACCTTTCACTATAGCATCTTTGCTGGTATATCTAACCATATCATAGGTTATATTTCTATTTACCCATAAATTTATAGCACGAGCGGCATCCCAGATAGTTCTTGCGGGTTCTACTATCGCTTCGGCGCGTTCTTTTATACTTTGGTCATCGGAATCTATTCCCGGTGCAGGAGACATAAATATAGGGTCGGTGACCAGTGGTTCGATAGGAGGCCATTCACCGGCGAGAGTAACTCGATGACTCAATCTCCGAAGTTCTACATCACCACTAACTAAATTTTGTTCTACCGAACCGGCAAAAGCCTGCGCCCGACGATTCAAATATATTCTGTCCAGTCTGCCGTTAGGATTGAAACTAATCCTTGCCTTAAATTTCTTTGAATCGAGTATCATTTCCATAAAATCTTTATCAGACAATTCAGTATTGGTAATCGGATTATAACCTTCGTTCAACCTTGCACTTTCTTCCTCCAATGACTTTACTTCGGCGAGTTTCACCGATAATTTCTGATTGGGATAGCCCACATATACAATCCTATTATCCTTATGAGTAATCCACATTTCGATTTCGGATTCACCGAGTGTTCCGCGAAAATATGTAGCTATTTTACCCTCATATTCTTTTTCACGCTCATTCACCATAGAAAGTTGGACAGCATTCATCAGTTGAGGGATTACAATATTATATTTTATATTTCCCACTTTTGGATTAATCACAAAATTGAGCGCCCAGAAATGCGAAAAAATATTCTGGTCGATGATATATCCATTACTTGGAAAAGCAAATGATTCTTCAGTCTGCTTGACCCCGGCACTACCTTTTATCGTAACCTTTCCCCGATTGAATTTTCCATTAATTTGTTGTGTTCCCGATGGAGTAGTAATATCAACCGAATACGATGTGGGATGATATCCGGGATCATAATATGTCTCTGCATCGTATGTGGTTTGAGTTCCCGCAACTGTCATAGAAGTGGTGGATTTCATAAAAAATCCCATCGGATGTTTTTTCATTTCGAATTTACATTGGCCAATTTTTTGGTCGTTGGAATATATTTCATATACTCCGGAATTCTGTGCCCATATACACATAGCAAGGATAAAAATAATCCCAATAAACAATATGTTTCGCATATTTCCTCCTCTATTGAAAATTATTTATTCAGCACTTTTTCTACGAATTCATCCACTGGAATAACATTTTTTTGCCATTCCGGTTTTTGCTCAGAAAAAGTTAGCTCCATCAATTGAGTAAAGTATAGCACCGGTATCGGCATAAAATCAGGATTTATTTGTTTTACGATAGCCTGTCTGTTATCCAAATTGAAATGGCACAATGGGCAGGATGTGATAATTAAATCGGCATCGACCTTACCAGCACCTTCGATGATATTAAATACCATCGATGCGACCTGTTGAGGATTGTGGACAGTTTCATAGGAACCACAACATTCTATTTTGTATGGATTATCCACAGGTTCTGCGCCCAGTGTTTCTATCAATTCCTCAAGGATAGTCGGTGACTCGTAATTTTCATCTATAGAAATTTCTTTCGGACGCAACAATAGACAGCCATAATACGGTGCTATTTTCATTCCATTCAATGGGCGTTTTACCGCCGATTTTATTTTATCAAATCCAATTTCTCGCAATATTTGTAGGAAATGAATCGATTCTACATTTCCCTGATATTCTGGTTCATCGTCCATAAATTTTACCACCGCATCCTTGAATTCGGGGTCGGTATTGAATACATTATTTACACGCTTTAGGGTATTATAGCAAATAGAACAAAGTGATACTACTTTTTCATCGCCAGTTTCCTGGACACGAATCATAGTTCTAATTGCGCCCAGTGAATGCATTTTATTATCGGTGGAAAGTGAAGCTACGGTTCCACAGCAATGCCACCGAGGCAATTCTACGAGTTTGAACCCCAGCTTTTCGGAGATTTTCAATGCAGATTTTTCCAAGTCCTTGCCTGTTGTTTTCAGTGTGCAGCCTGGGAAGTAGTTATATTCTATCATCTTATACTCCTTATATTACAAAACAAATTACATTTTCTTTGTATTTCTTTATTATTCAAGCAGTAAACTTTCTAAAACTTGCTACCAAAGCTACCGTAGGAAACTCACCAGTATTGGCGACATCCCATATATTGAACAAGTCCATATTCTTGCGAATTTTTATCTGGCGCAATGCCTCATTTATCCTGGCGATATCTATATTGTGGGGGCATCTGGTCCCGCATTCGAAACAGGCAACACAAATCCAAATAGTCTTGCTCTGAAGAACTTTTTCAAATTCGCCGATTTGCAGATTTGCATTTATCTGATTCGGCAGGATATCCATCTCGAATCCCGCAGGACAACCGGACGAACACTCTCCACACTGATAACATCGATAGAAATTCTCACCGGATATACTCATTATCTTCTCTTCTATTTCTTTTTTATGTCCAGTCAATGAAGCCTGCATAATATTTCCTTTCATTGGTAATATTACATTAACTTTTCTTATATTTTCTTACTCCCGTCTCGAACATATTTTCACCGTGAGAATCCTGGGCGACTATAACCGGAAAATCCTCCACTTCCAATCTTCTGATAGCTTCCGACATAAGCTCGGGAAAGGCTATTACTTCAGCTTTTTTAATAGATTTTGCAATCAAAGCTGCGGCGCCACCAGTAGCGGCGAAATATACTGCGCCATATTTTTTCATCGCTTCCACTACTTCATCACCTCGAGCACCTTTGCCAATCATTCCTCGTTGACCGTGGGCAATCAATGTCGGAGAATATGCATCCATTCTATAACTGGTAGTGGGACCGGCAGAACCGATAGGCTTACCAGGCGGAGCTGGCGCAGGACCGACATAGTATATCACGGCTCCCTCCATAGGAAATGGAAGTTCCTGACCGTTATTTATCATATCGACCAGTCTTTTGTGGGCGGCATCTCGAGCAGTATAAATCACTCCACTCAAATAAACCTGGTCTCCGCTGTGTAAATTTCTGACATCATCCTCGCTCAACGGTGTAGTTAAATGATATTCAGCCATAAATCCTCCCCTATATTTATAAATAGAATTTATTTTATTCTATTGTCAAGTGTAATAGCCCTAATTAATTTCTCTCAACTCATTGTGGTGTTCATAAGACTGTGGAGCAATAGCTCGAACATCCATCGCAAATTCCTTCGGACACTCCACCCAGATTACATTCGTCTTATCCTTAAATTTAATCGCTCGGACAATTTTACCCTCGCCTACCTGTTCTCCTTTTCTATCCAACAACAATACTATTTCTCCCTTTTCCGGAATGGGGACGAATTCGTGAGGCAACTTCAATAAAGCCTTATCCTCGGCATAAGTATAATCTACCACAAAAATTGCCAAACCCGGGCAGGCTGCCACACAAATTCCACAACCATCGCA
>QNEG01000121.1 GCA_003645115.1 bacterium
CACAAATCGAATCTGCTATCGTTTCAGCGGAATAGGATTTAGTGAATTTCCCGGTGTGGAAATAATCGCATATCGCCGAGCTACCTTGAGATTGAACCCCATATACAATCGGAATATCGGTGATATAGCCTAATTTTTTCAAATCGAGGAAACCCTTATACACGCCTGCGAGAATCACTCCATCGCCGACGGGAACAAATATAAAGTCTGGCGCCTTGCCCAGTTGCTTGAATATCTCCAGACTGACTGTCTTTTTCCCTTCGATAGTTAGTGGATTATATGCCGTATTTCTGCTTAATGCACCCGTGATGCGAGAATATTCCAGTGAAATATCGAATGCGTAGTCATAATTTCCATCGACTGGTATAACTCTTGCACCATACTGAAGTGATTGGATTAATTTTGCCTGTGGTGCATTTTTTGGGACAAAAATTGTAACCGAGATACCAGCGGATGCTCCCACTCCAGCCATCGAGGATGCTGCATTACCGGTGGATGCTACCGCTATATTATTTATATTATGCTTTCGAACAAAACCCGCCACCAGATACGATGCACGGTCTTTCAGCGAACCGGTGGGATTTAACGTATCATCCTTTAGAAATAAATTCGTAAATCCCAGTTCATCCCTGATATTTTTAGGTTCCCACAATGGAGTATCACCCACCGGAATATCGGGAAAATATTTTTTTTCTACAGGGAGTATATCCAAGATTTCGAATTCATCGGGCAATTCTCCCGCAATTTCTACCGATAATATTCCCCGCAATGGTTCATAATTTTTCTGTTTCCGTGAACATATCGGACAGACCATTATTTCCGGAGTAATTTCGTATTCACTCCCACATTCCGTGCATTGGTAATAGAAAGATAAAGTTTTTTGTTGACTATTTTTTTTTTCATTTATCATATTTCATCCGGCGTCCAGTTTAATGTGCGGTTGCTATTCTGTAAGGGCATAGCATTCACTGATTGCTCTTCTTATGATTGTGTGCATTGGTCGTAATTCCTCACTCAAAAAAAAGTTCATCATCTATAATCAACCGTTCAATTTGTTGAAGCAATATATCTTCTGATAAACCTTGCCAGCCAGGTATATGTTCATCCATATTTATTTTTAATCCCTTGTCTATAATGGGAAAGAGAATGACTAACCCCGGTCCGGCTAACTTATGAATGTGACCATAGCGAAACACCACAACTCTCTCGTTTTCTTTTAAATAAAAAATCGACATTGTTATTTTATCCTGAAATATGGGTTATTGTTTTGTTTATTTTCCCACGACTAAAGTCGTGGGTTGCGACCCCCTGCTCGATTGCTTCGCAATCTCGCTGTCCCCCTTATCAAGGGGGACAGAGGCGCGCCAGCGCCGAAGGGGGTTGCTGAAAATTTTTCCGTCTCCGCAATTGCTTTAAACTTGTCCAAATCCGTCCCGATTTGTTGGAGCGAATAATCATTCGCCCTTACAAGCAGTTTCAACAATGTATAAAAAGTCTCTAAATATGTTCGAGCAATCCCGACCAGTCGGGATTGATTATCTATTTTTCTCCTCGAAATAATCTGCGATTATGTGTCCGGGACCGCCTATGTTTCCGATACCGATGAGAAATTTTTTATCTCCCTCCATTTCAGTAGCTACTTTTACTATTTGTTCCGGATTGCCATCGGGGATAAATGTTATTTTCTCCTCATCTATTCCCCTATCTGACATTCTGTCTGCGATTGCGCCGAGATTTGCGCCTACCAATATATATAAATCTGCAGGCAATTGTTCAGCCATCAATTTACCCAATTGTTCTGCTCGCTGAATCCTATCCGCACGAGAGTTTGCGATTATTATTATTTTCTCGCCACTTTTAAATCTCGAGGATAATAGTTGCCATACCTGCACAGTCGATTCTGGGTCGTTTGCTGCGAATGCATTGGCAAAACGAATGCATTGCCCATTATGCTGGAATGAAAATATTTTCAATACTCCCGGGTCGGGTTCGGCATTCCACATACCTTTCAATGCGGTTTCCCGTAAGATACCGAGATGTTGTGCCACTGCCAGTGATAACGCCACATTTTCTTTATGTTCGATATAGCTAAATTTATTTATTTCCTCATCGGATATAGACTGCGGTTCAGCAAGAATTAATTCACAGTCGATTTTATCTGCGTTCTTTTTCAGCCATTCGAACCGTTCAAATTCTGCGGTGAAACATATTCCATTTTCGGGCATCACTGCGCTGACTGCATCGGCGACATCACAGACTGTCGGTCCCATCGCATCGAGATGGTCCGGACGCGCATTGGTTATCACACCTATATTTCCCTGGATATATTTTTTTTGAAGCACCCATTGCAATTCCGGGTCGATTGCCATACATTCGGTTACCAATGCTTCCGCACCCAATTCAGCGGTGCGTTTTACTACCCATCGTTGTTCCTTTATATTCGCCGGTCCTAGACGAATAATCGGTTCCTCCTCGCCATTCGGATAGATAAATCTGGCATTGGTGCCGGTGGTCTTCGTAACAGTGCGGATACCTGCTTCACGAAATGCAGCTCCTATTAATCTGGTTACCGACGATTTCCCTCGACTGCCATTTATATGCACACGAATTGGAATTTTGGATAATCGTCTTCGATGCAGACGATATTCGTATATCCACCAGATTAACAAAGCTATTACTAATCCTACTATTACTATTATTTCCATTTTGCCTTGATTTTAATTATTTTATCATCGATAAAAGAATAAATTATCACACCAGATTTACGCGGTTCCCAGACAATGTTTTCTGGTATCGGCAATGTCCAATCTATCGTATCCCAACCGCAGAACCGTAATTTATTGGATTCATATATATATGAAATATAATTATCGCAGATATAGATGTTATCGATTTCTGTGGAGATTTTCATACTAATATCTTGAGGAATGGCAGCAGTGATAGTTTTCGTGTTTGACGACCATATTGTAGCAATCTCCACAGAACCTATTTTTTCCCAATAATTTTTCTTTTTTGCCTCCCGTGGTTCGATACAATTTTCCAATGTTTTCCAGTCAATAGTGCCGATAAGTTCGGATTTATAAAGCGACGAAGCATATGGAATTATATAATTTTCTAGTGGGTCGCCCACCGATGAATATTTTGTTATTTCTTTCTTATCCGAATCGTATGCCCACAATGAACCATCCGATGACACTGCGATTCGGTGAGGAGAAAAATTTTCTGTATCTATCTGTCCACTATATCGAAGATATCGGTCATATTGATAGATTGCATTTTTCATCGGAATAGCCACATAAAGCCATTGTCCGGAGAATGCTATATCGGAGATTCCGGACAGCAATCCGTTTTTCCCTCGTGATGTAGTATTGTTTATGGAATCATCTGTAATATACACAATAGAAGTCGGCGAGGCTACATAGAAACCGGAGACTTTATCAGAGACTATATCAATCGGCGGTGGAGAGATTGCGAATAGCGTCTCTATAACTACTATTGCGGTAGCTAAAGTCATAATCGTGATGCTTTTTCTATAATATCCTTCATTTCCCTGGTTGCGCGTTCCATACCCACCAATGCTGCTCGGCATATTATGGAATGCCCGATAGAGAATTCCTCGATAGCCTTAATCGCTGCCACATTTACCACATTTCGATAATTGAGAGCGTGTCCTGCGGCAACCCCCATCTTTTGCTTTGCGGCTAATATGGCTGCTTTTTCTATTCTATCCAGTTCCTCCAACTCTTTCTCGAAAGTCTCGCATTCTGCATAAAATGTAGTATTCAGTTCGACGAAATCGGAGCCCATCTCGCTGGCAATCCTGATATTGGTTTCTGTGGGGTCTATGAAAATGGAGACCTCGATTCCCGCATCCTGCAATTTAATCAAAATAGGGTCGATTTCACTGGCTTCCTGCTCCAGATTGAACCCTCGCTCGGTAGTGTTTTCACCGCTGCGTTCGGGAACCAAAGTGACCATATCCGGCAATGATTTCAATGCTATTTGGAGCATTCCCTCGGTGGGAGCCATTTCCAGTGTTAGATGAGTGGATACGGTTTGTCGAAGAAGAAATAGGTCTCTATCCTGAATATGGCGTCTATCCTGTCGAAGATGTATAGTGATACCATCGGCGCCGCCTAACTCTGCTAAATATCCGGCTAATACAGGGTCAGGAAATTTTGTTCCACGCAATTGTCTTAAAGTCGCTATATGGTCAACATTTACTGATAGACGAGACATAATACCTCCTGAAAAATAAATTTATTTTCCTAAATTTAATATAAGTTTGCAACTTAGCAACGGAAAAAATTAAATCGAAATGTAAATAAGGAAAATTGGGATATTTTCGAAAAATATCGATGTAAATCATAGCGTATATAATCTATTATGCGAGTCGTGGTTTGAAAAATTTTCTAAATCGATATAGAATAATTAAAATAACGGCGAAAATGGCAGTATATAATGCGCTGGGGAATATATATCGCCATAATGCGTAAATGAAATTTGTTCTATATCGAGTCAAAGCGAGATATATTGCTCTATCCAAGAGTCCTGCGATGAATATCACTGCGCCATCCATAAATGGATGTTCGATATTCAATTTTTCTCGCATAGCAGAGAGAAACAAAGCAGTAGTCGCTCTGGACACCAATCCGGCGCCCATCCACTGTGGGTTCAGGCAATCCAATAAGAAACCCGAGAATGCACCCCATCCAACAGTGGCATTCCCGGAGACATATCCACTGACCAAAACCAATGTCAATAGTCCCAAATCGATATCCCAACCCAGAATAGAGATGGGAGCCAATAGTGTGGTTCCAGCATAGGTGGCGATTATCAATAATATCAGTCTGGTTATGAATTTCATAATAATTATGGGATAATTCTGGTAAATCTTCCTTGATTTTTTAAAGCTTTTTCTACCTGTGCAATGGATGTTATAATAACTTCCTTACCGCCATTTTTCAAAAAGTTTATTGCGGACTCGATTTTCGGTCCCATAGAACCGGGAGGAAAATGTTCCTCGGAATAGTATTTTTCTGCTTGCTGCACAGTCAATTCGGTCAGGTCTTTCTGCTCGGGCTTACCGAAATTAATTGCCACTCTGTCCACTCCAGTAATTATAATTAACTTTTCTGCATTTATATTATTCGCCAGCACGGCAGAAGCTCTATCTTTGTCTATCACAGCATCCACCGGTTGTAATGAACCATCAGATTTTTCTATGACCGGTATTCCGCCACCACCGGTGGAAATCACTACAGAACCGTTATCCAATAATTCCATCACTGCGTCCTTTTCCACTATTTCCACCGGCATAGGAGATGGCACCACTCTGCGCCAACCACGACCAACATCCTCTTTCATAATCCAACCTTGCTCCCGTATCAATTTCTGTGCCTCATCCCCAGTATAAAATCTACCGATAAATTTTGTGGGATTGCTAAATCCAGGGTCATCTTTATCCACTATTACACGAGTGACCAGCGCTAACACCGGTCTATCCATATTGCTGATGTAGAGATGATTTCCCAAAGCGAGTGCCAGTATGAAACCGATTTCGCCTTGAGTTTGCGCACCACATACCGAAAGCGGAAGTGGAATAACCTCATTCTGTGAGAGTTCTACTCGACGAAGAGCATTACCCACCTGTGGACCATTTCCGTGAGTAATAGCA
>QNEG01000122.1 GCA_003645115.1 bacterium
ATTTTGGGCAGAGGGAATACAATTTGCCAGCACCGGTGCCGATGGTGTGGCGTAAAGTGCCACCGGAAAGTTTGGTAGTAGTTCTCCTCGAGTATTCAGCAATACTAATTTTCCCTGCGATGTTCCCGATGGCAATGGCTTTCCGGTATTGGATGTAATGATTTCTGCATCGGATTCATCACCGATGCCACAGGAAGTTAGCACGATTATGGTATCATAGTCGTCGATTGCCACCGCTGGCGTGTTCAAATCGCCTACTGGTAAATCCTGTTCGGTTAACAATTCGCCAGCAGAAGAAAATATAAATAATCTGCCATATGTTTGTTGTGCGATTGCGCCGATTCGATTATCCGGAAGCACGAACGCTCCCACAAATTCCCCATTAAGATTGTGAGTCCATAGCTGGATGCCATTGGAATAGACATATAAATAGCCGTTTTGAGTAGATACGATTATCTCGTCGGTTCCGTCATTATCGATGTCTGCGAGTAGGGGAGTATCATCGATTTCTCCGCCTAAATTTATCGGATAGTCAGCGCATAGTGGCAACCGTGTGGTCGAGGAATCGATTTCCAGTGCCCACAAATTCCCCGATATGTCGCCGATAACTATTTCTAATTGTCCATCGCCATCGATATCGCCAGTGGAGGGTGAAGTAATAGTAGTATCGAATTCATAAGCGGTAGGTAGTGCAAAATATAAAGTATCGCCATCATAGATTATCAATCCCACCGAATCGGCATTGTCCAAATAGTGTTCTCCATTATGTCTCCATATAAACAGGAGTCCATATGATGTAGCGAGGATTTCGAAAAGCGAATCATTATCGAGGTCGGCGATAGTTAGTTCATCCTCCAGCGGAAAACCTACCGTGCTTTTCCATTTCAGATGTGGGTCTATATATCGAAATGAGAAAGTCATCACGGTGTCCGCTTTTGATATGTCCGAGATGTCTATTCCGGTGTGTCCGCCGGCATAACTTTGTGAATTAGGATTTGTATTGGGACCGAAATGAGTCGCCGTGGGCCACTTGTAAAAATCATCCTCGGTGCCAAAGCCGTATTCATCGGTGCGCATTCCGATATCTTGAATTCCGTCAGCCTCAACCAAATCTATAAATGGGTGAAGCCAATCCCATTGAAGATGATTATCCTGAAAATTATTCACACCATTATCATTGTAATCGCCATAAGCGACACGCTCATCGATATGCCAGATTAACATTCCACTACCGGGAAGCAAGAAATCGTAAGCGCCAACAAATTCACCATCGACTTGAATGCCTTGAATCACTCCGGTCAGGGAATCCTGTTTTATGGCTACAGTGTCCTGATGAGTCCATAATTCTGCCTTTCGATTTTCCAGCAAGAAATATTCGAATTCATCGATAGCAATTTTTCCGATAGTGCCATTGTTAATGGGTTCGGCGAAACTACCCGGTGGCAATTCACAGGCACGAAGATTGAAATAATACTCATCGGTGGGCACAATTTCGGTAACATTTTCCCAACCGAGATAAGCTCGCTCCCAAGCGGATGGATACACTGGCAATGCACCGCTCACATAGAATGTATCCTCGGTTTCCTCATCGATAAGAGCCACCCCGATATTGTGTCCGGAATCCATTAATGATAAGAATCCCACCATAGGATAAAAATCGTAAGTGGAGTATAAATCCACCAAACCCAGTGCGTGTCCGAATTCGTGAGCAAGTGAACCATTGAGTAGGATAGTTTGTCCATCCTGTGATGGAGATTCCGGCAAGACTATTCCTCTATCTACGCAGGGGACTACCGAATCGGGCATAATAATATATGCACTGGGCAAATCATCCGGACTAGGAACGAATATTTCAGGATAATATTCTGCATATTCGGGATAAAAACTGGCTACATCGTTTTGCCAGTCGCTACCAGCGTGGAAAATAATCACCACATCATACTGGCACCATTCTATGGTATCGGCAGAATCGGCAAATGATATAGCATCGGTGAAAAATCCGGCTAATCTGGTAGTCAAATCATCACCGAACCAACTATCTGGACCATAATATCCCATCGAATCGGGAAGTGTATAGGCAGAATCGTTTTGCTCGGGGAATACAGTATATTCTATTACCAATTTTCCATCGGATACGAAGGAGAAATATCTTGTTAGTGCTTCCAGATGTGCCTGAAAATATTGTTTATCGTGTGGAGGAGTATCGAAAACCCATTCTGTATCTGGTTCCATAATAAATTGCCCGTTTCCAGTGCTGGTAGGTGTGGAGTCCGGTTGGAATTGAACTCGAATAGCGCAAACTCGCACCGTTTCCGGTTCTGTGATAACATTTTTTGGTAATCGAGAATATTTTCCACGAATGAGTGGTTCACCTATAGGCGGTGCTGGATTGGGAACAGAAATATCGATTATAGCCGGCTGAAATGATGGACTATAAGTTTTTTCTACAATAAAATCTGCTCCAGTAAAAGAACAGATTAGTATAACCATTAGTATTATGTATTTTTTCAACATTTTAATCACCTAATAGACAAGCGATATGGATTAAAATTCCATAGTAATGGAAAATCTTTTAATATCCGACAGCGGTAAAGTCTGTCCCTTATTTTCTGGGTCGGAGACTTTCGGAATATATGCGAAATCGAATTGCAGATTTCCATAGTGCAATCCCAATCCGAATGTGTAATAGTTTGTAGAAATATAATCGTCGGGGTCATATTTATAATCTGGTGAACTGACATCCTGAGATATGTCACTTTTGGGATAATAATCATAATCGATTATATATCCACCTCGAAGAGAGAAGAAATTAGAATATGAGTATTCCAGCCCGATATGTTTTACCGCATATCTCCATTCCAGTGCCCAGGGGTTTTCCGGACTCTTAAATTCTATGATTTCCTTGTTTATATCGGCTGCCAGGGTCAATTTCTGATAATCAGTATTTAATATCCGATATGCGAAACCCACCTTTAGATTTCTGGGCAATGGGTCTGCCTGCGCAGCATCGATATATTGAATATTTGGTCCGAGATGTTGAGCACACACGCCGAAAGATAGTCCAGAAATTGGGCCATCATATAACAGTCCCAAATCCACTGCGAATGAATTTCCGGTCCCGCTCTTTTTCTCGTGTCCCACTACGATTTGCGGAGCTAATGCGCTGTATATTATCTTGAAATTCAAACCGCCATATAAATTAGGGAATAATTTTACTCCATAAGATGCGGTAATAGCGGTCTCGTAGGAATAAAAAGAACCCACAACTTCGCCCGCTTCTGTAGTTTGTTCGCTTCTACCCAGAGAGATGAATGTAACTGCCCCGCCGATAGTGCCCCAATCTTCAAGATAATATACTCCGGTTAAATATTCGTAATATATATCCTCGGCGAGTTCTGGGAGCCAGCGAACATGCATCAGTGAAACTCCCGGTTTACCCTGTGAATATATATTTATATTATCTTTCATACCGAACCAGAATTCATCACCCCGTCTATCGATATCGAGGACATCCTTATCGGATAATCCCTCGGACATCACATATCGGAATTGATGTAATTGTGGATAATATCTCATCAAACCATACTCGGTGGCAATCAGGACATCGTTTTTCTGGAAACCTTTATCCATATCGATTATTTTTCCACTCAATGGACTGGATGGATATTCTATGTAATCACCAGCTTTCAGAGTGGTATTGTTCATAAATCCGAAAGTGCGAATTTTGTTTACCAGTTCCTGTTGAGTTTCCTCGGACACATTCTTCCATTTCTCCCGAACGAATTCCTCCACAGTAGTATCTTGAGCGAGTGATTCTGCACTCCAGCCGAATACTTTGAATTTATCCTGGTCGAATCGGACCAGACCGATATCACTGCCGAACCACACTCTATCCATTGCATCCACATAAATTGCGGTAACCGGGGTAGAAAAAATTAAACTATATGGAACACGAATTTCCTCGGGGACTGTTTTCATATCGGGCATCTTATTATATGCCTGCAAAGTGGATATTAATAGTTGTTTCCGCTGATTGCTTTTTGTCTCACAAAGTTGTTCGATAACATTTTCCCAAGATGTGGTATCCGCAGGTTGGAATATGAAATCGGATTTCCAAGTGGCGCCATTGAAATGAGCCGGTCCGCGTTCAGTGCCTACCCAAACATCACGATAGTCGATAGCGTGTATCGCGGTGATATTCGGCGATGGCAATCCATTGGTGACTTTGTATTTTGTCCAACCTATTCCTCGTTGAGTGAAAAGACCATTGTTAGTTCCCACCCATACATTATCTCTATTATCCACATCGATTATCTTAATTTCACCTTTTGGTGCTTCCGGATGTTCGACTCTTTTCCATATACCCGCCGCATATTTATATAGTCCATTTTTTGTTCCAATCCACAATACTCGATTTCCACCAGCCATTGCGGTAATCGTATCCGGCACGAAATATATAAATGGTATCTTAACCTCGACATCGGGTTCTACTTTGGTGCTGGAAAGATTATTGTAATTCTGGACTCGGGTTATAAGCGTATTTACATAAGCAGAATCGTAGGAACGAAGTTCAGCAAATTCTCCCAAAATATTCCTTATTTCCATTCCATCGGGGATTTCTACTATGAAAGATTCCTCGGAATACCATTTATCTCGTCGAATCAGCCACAAAGAATTCGCAGAACCAATCCAGTAATCATATTTTCTGAAATCTACATCGGCACGAGCAGTTTTGACCACGGCGAAAAATTCGCCATCGCTTTCCGGGATGGAGAAATTATACCATCTACTAGATAGTGGGTATTTTCCAAGCCCAGCAGGATTCCAATATGTTGCGGTAGGGTCATCGGCGACTGCCACAAATGCTTCACCCATACCGGCGGCGCGAGCACCCGGTCCGATAGTTAAAAATAGCACTGCTCCACGCGCTCTATCCGCTCGAGAATAACTCACCAGACAAATAGAAATTAATATTATTATTGCGAGTGTGTTTGCGAAACGCATTATTTAAACCCCCTGAATTTAGATTTCAATAATTTCACAAATAAAATCGTTCGATGCTAATATGCAAATCAAATTATGATAATCGACAAAAAAATACCGCTTCACATTTAATTCTATGAAGCGGTATTAAATATTCAATTTTTGAGGATACATTTATTAAAATGTTCCCATTTCTTGGGACATAATGCCGAATAGGGATATTCCGATTATGAGATAGAAAATGAGCATTAATATAACCAGCGCCAGACTCACGATGATAAGTATTCCCTGAACCACGAAATATATTCGCAATTTTCGGAACATTTCCACCAGTCGAGATGGATTTTGTTCGGCGAGGAATGAGTCGGCGAATTTTCCCGCTTGAAGTAATAATACTCCCATCCAAATAGGAAGCCAGGCGACCAATATTCCAACTATTGTGAGCGCCTGAAGTCCGCCCGAGACGATAAATACTATGCCCAGAAATTTCAGCCATCCTTTTACCTTGCGGGTTTCATATACGATAGAATTTAAAACCTGTTCAGATAATTCCATTATTCTCTCCTTTCTTAAAGATACCTATTTTAAAATCGATTAAATTTTTTCCTTGTCAAGTGATAAATAAAAATATTTATTTAAAAACTGCAAGTAAATCGAATGGGGGCAATAATTGAAAC
>QNEG01000123.1 GCA_003645115.1 bacterium
TTAACTTGGTAATAATTACGACAATTGCCACTCTGTTATTAGGGGAAACTACTTTTATGGTTCCGATGAGAGATAGTGTATGTCTCGCCACCAGTGTGTATCTTCCGGAGGATACCGCATATTCTCCAGTGCCGGTGGTTCTGGTGAGGACACCTTATGGTCGAGGATATGGTGGTGCATTCGCTGATTCTCTTTTGGCTCACGGTATCGGTTTTGTCAGTCAAGATACTCGTGGTCGCGGTGGTTCTGAAGGCGGTGATAGTTTATTTTTCAATGATGGCTGGGGAACTCGTCGCGATGGATACGATACTGTGGAATGGTTGGCAGCACAGGAGTGGTGCAATGGCAAGATTGGATATTACGGCGGTTCGGCTTATGGAATAACCGGTTATCTTTGCGCTGGAGCGAATCCACCTCATCTGGTGTGTGGTTTCGTTGCCTGCTCTGCAGCCGATTTATATCAACACGCTGCGTTTCCCTCGGGATGTTATCGAAAAGAACAGGTGGACACTTGGTTTTCCACTATGGGACTGGGACATTTGCTAAACCAAATGGTAGAAAATTATATCTACAATGAATTCTGGGATATGGTCAATATATTTACTCGGTTGGATTCCATCACCGTGCCTTTCTATCATATAGGTGGTTGGTATGATACTTTTTGCGAGGGCACAGTGGATGCCTTTTGCAAAATTCAAGCTAATGGTGGCGAGGGTGCTTTAGGTAATCAGAAAATGCTAATCGGTCCGTGGTGTCACGGCAGATGGCGAAATCGGGACCAAGGTGACCTCATATACCCAGAAAATAGCCTCTGGCAACCGGAACCACTGGCACTTATGTGGTTCGACCATTATCTTAAAGATGTCGATAATGGTATTCAGGATACATCTCCAGTAAGAGTATATATAATGGGGGAGCCAACCGATACTGTCGATGGGTGTTATTGGCAGGAATTTTCACAATGGCCGCCAGAGGAATCTATCAAGGATTCACTATTTCTGCATTATGACCAATCATTATCTGCAAATCCCGATACAATAGATACTTTCCTGACCTATTTTCACGACCCTGGTTCTCCGATGCTTCACAATGGTGGAAGAAATCTATACTGGCTGGTCGGACCGAAAAATCAATTCTTTCAGGATATTTCGCCTCACGGAGTGATTTTCACCAGCGAAGTGTTGACTGAACCGGTGAAACTTGTGGGAAGAGTAAAAGCAAAAATATTCGTATCATCGGATTGTGTGGACACCGACTTTATGGTAAGATTAGTGGATGTCTATCCCAGTGGCACTGCATATCTGGTATTCGATGGTGCATTATGTGCTCGCTTTCGCCAGGGCACCGACCACGAAGTGTTTATGACACCAGGTGAGATTTATGAAATGGAAATCGACCTGGGCAATATCGCTATTTCATTCCAGTCGGGACACCGGATAAGAGTTGGAATCAGTTCGGCATTGACCAGCCGATATGAAGTCAATCCAAATACTGGTGAACCATTCAGGCAAAATACATATACACAAATTGCGCATAATAATATTCATATCGGTCCATCTTATCCATCTCGAATTGTGTTCGATTTGCTCCCCGATTCTACCGATGGTATATCGGAGAATACATTTAAACCGCAATCGCCAGAAATTAAACTCTATCCCAATCCGTTCAATTCGTCTATTGCCATAACCGCACCTGCGGGAGCGGAAATAGAAATATATGATTTGCGGGGGAATGTTGTGTATAAGCCCTCATCTTTCCAGAACAGTTGGGTGGGTCGCTCCAATGACAATCGAAGCGGGGTGAGTGCAATAATCTGGAAACCAGAAAGTAATATTCCAGCAGGGATATATTGGGTGAGAGTGAATACAGTTAGTTCTACATTGGAGAAAAAAATAATATACATAAAATAGGGGAATCTTATGCGATGGTTAACAATTATACTCGTTTTTTCGACAGTTATATTCGCTCAACTGCCCGAGGAACCCGGACCTTATCAGGTGGGTTGCCGAGTGGATACATTAACTCGACCAAGTTCTACCGATACCAGCACTCGGGTGATGGCAGTATATACCTGGTATCCCGCCGACCCTATCGCAGGATACTGGATAGAAGAACTGCAGGCATACTGGCTGGCGACACCAGTATTGGGCGATACTGCCCGACCGATGGTAATATTTTCCCACGGTGGATGTGGGCATCCTATATCTTCGGTCTATTATATCAGCCATATCGCCAGCTGGGGATTTATTGTGATATCCACTATGCATCCGGGAAGTATGTGGGGTGAGGAGGATTGCTTGGATTCTGCATCACTTCACGATACCTGGCTAAATCGTCCCGACGATATAAGTTTCACTCTGGATACTATGATAACTCTATCTCATTCCACTCCGGATTTATTTGGAATAATAGATACCACGAAAATGGGAATGTCTGGGCATTCATTCGGTGCTCGCACCACCTATGCGGTCTGTAGTCGCCAGGATTGGGCAAAATGTGGGCTGGCTTTTTCGGGCGATTATACAGATATATTCGGCGCACCAATCAATTGTATGGAGGATATCCGAGGAATCGATGTCCCCATTATGCTGATGTGTGGAACTTACGATCTCGGTCTCGAACCGGAACATATGTTCGAAATTTTCGATACACTCGAACCCATAAAATACGCAGTGGAAATATCTCGCGCTGGACATTTTCACTTTTCCGATACTTGCTCATCGGTTTTAGACCCGTATTGTGGTGCAGATTCTTTCCTGAATTACGATACAGCTCACACCGTAATTAAAAGATATGCTACCGCATTCTTGTTTAAATACATTCTGGATGATGATAGATTTGTCGAATACCTTTATATGGATTATGACACAATCGCCACTATAATCGGTGAAACTACCTCCACAGTAGGCAATGCAATGTCGATGAAAATAAAGGATTTTACTCTGTCCATTTCTCCGAATCCATTTAATGCATATTGCAAAATTACATTTCGATATCCAGTAGGAGAAGATGCTTTCTTTCACTCCACCCATAAGTTAGATTTTAAAATATATGACATCCATGGAAATGTAATGGATAGATATCGCCAAATACACCCATTGAATGATAATATATTTACTTTTATATGGAAGCCAGAAAAATCTGTAAGTAGCGGTGTATATTTTGTAAATATGGAATATAATAATGTAAACCTTATAGAGAGATTGATATATGTAAAATAGGAGTAAAAAAATGTCCAAGGTAATTCATATATTGATAATCGAGGATGAAATTGCGGATGCCCGATTGTTAGTGGAGGAAATTCAGTCGGCGGAATATGAAGTAGTATATGAAGTTGTGAATTCGCTGGATACAATCGAGGAAGCGCTGGAAAGGAAAAAGTGGGATATAATCCTATGCGATTACAATATGCCGGGTTTTAATGCTGTTAAAGTGCTGGAAATAATCGCTGGGAAAGACATTGCCACTCCTGTGATAGTAGTAAGTGGATTTATCGGTGAGGAAAAATCATTGGAATTGATGCGAACTGGTGCCCGTGATTTTATACTCAAGGACAATCTATCTCGACTTATTCCCGCTATCGAGCGCGAAATCGAGGAAATGGATATCCGCAGGGATAGAAAACATAAGGAAATATTGTTGGAACAACAAAATAAACTAATCGATACTATACTGGGAACATCGGCAGATTTGATTTCAATAAAAAGCAGAGATTTCACTTACCAGACAGTTAATTCTGCATTTTGCGAATTTCTGGGAATGGATAGAAACAAAATAATAGGGAAAAGCGATTTCGACATATTTTCCCCTTCGAAAGCTGAAAAGTATCAAAAATTAGATGCCAAAGTGTTGATTACCGATGAAGTGGAGATTTTCGAGGATGAAATTAAAAAAGGAGAAAATGTCCGATATTTTCATATAGCAAAAAACCCTATATACAATGCTAATGGAGCCACTGTGGGAATTCTAACTTCTATGCGCGATATCACCGAATTTAAACTGGCGGTAGAGGCATTGCGCGAAAATGAGGAAAGATATAGAAGATTAGTAGAAGTCTCTCCCGATGGAATTATCGTTCATAATGATAAGGAAATTTTGTTTATTAACCAAGCGGGCTTAAAAATATTGGGATTCGATAATGATGAACTGATACGGGAAAAATCACTGACCGATTTTGTTCATCCTGATTCATTGGATATTGCGCAAAAACGGTTGGAACAAATATTAGAATTTGGCGAACCAGCAGGATTAATAGAAGAAAAATATATTACTACCGATGGCGATATAAGATTTGTGGAAACTGCTTCCGTTCCGATATCGTGGCAGAATAGTCGAGCAGTGCAGACAGTAATTCGTGATGTTAGCAAACAGAAGCAAGCCGAACGAGCATTGTTAAAATCGCAAAAATTGGAGGCACTGGGAATGCTGGCTGGAGGAATCGGACACGATTTCAATAATTTCCTTACCGCAATATTGCTGAAAATATCACTGGCATTAAAAAGTCTCCACAACACAGAAAATGTAAAAGAATTATTGAACCAGTGTGAACATATAATTCAGAAAGCGAAGGGACTAACTCAGCAATTACTTACTTTTGCCGAGGGTGGAGCACCGATTATAAAACCCTGTTCGATAGAGGAAATAATCAAGCAAACTGCGGAATTTACACTCAGCGGTTCTAATGTTACCTGCACTTATTCTATCGATGAGAATTTGCTTTCTGCTCGAGCCGATGAGAACCAGATAAGTCAGGTGATTTATAATCTGATGATAAATGCACAACAGGCGATGCCCTATGGTGGAAATATAGATATTAATGCCGAAAATGTTATTTTATCTGAAAATAATCAGTTTGCTCTAAAACCTGGGAAATATGTTAAAATTACTCTTTCTGATAGCGGGAATGGTATTCCGAAAGAGCATCTGAATAAAATATTCGACCCCTATTTTACCACCAAGGAACGCGGTAGTGGATTGGGATTGGCGGTCGTTTACTCGATTATAAAAAAACATCGTGGATATATTGGCGTGGAATCTGAACAAGGCAATGGAACTACATTTACGATTTATATTCCTGCTACCGAGAAAAAACCGCTTCCCGTGGAAATCGAACCTATCTCTACACAGATTAGCGAGGGAAAAATACTAATTATGGACGATGAACCAGAAATTCGTGAATCTCTGGCGGAACTTTTAAGCGATTTCGGTTATTCCATCGATACTGCCAGTGAGGGTGGCGAGGCGTTGGAAAAATATCGGATAGCAAAACAGCAGAACAAACCATTCGATATAGTAATACTCGATTTGACCATACAAGGTGGAATGGGTGGTAAAGAGACAATCGACAAATTGCGCCGATTCGATCCACAGGTCAAAGCGATTGTATCCAGCGGATATTCCAATGATCCAATTATGGCAAACTACAAGGATTATGGCTTTTGTGGAATTATCACCAAGCCATATCGAGTGGATAAATTAATAAGTGTAATCAATAAGGTTTTGAATAATTGATGCAATCTTGTGGGTTTATCGAACGGAAAATGTAAACCGCAGATATATGCAGATGCCGACTTCGCCATCAATTATCCTTCTCGATAAGGGAGATAGACGAATGCACAGCATTTGTCAGAGGGTTTGATTTGCAGAGTGTCAAAA
>QNEG01000124.1 GCA_003645115.1 bacterium
ACCGGAAATATCATTAAAGGTGAACAAAAAAATATTTGTAATTAACTAAATAGGAGGCAAATATGAGAAAGCTATTAATCGGTCTCATTTTTATTTTTCTTATGTCAAATTCATTAGCATGGAAATTTGAAGAACCAGAAGATACAACAACATATATAATAACCCCAATTACTGATACAGTCGGAATAATTATTTTGCCTGTTATGGCGGAAGAGAGAATTTGGCTACCTGATACAATAGATTCCTTACAAAATAATGGACATTGGTATAGTCCAATACCAGATTCTTTCTTCGTTAAGCCGACATATTTCGACTCCATATACTCTGCTGACACTAGTATTGATTACTCAATCGGAAGATACTTCTGGGATAATTCGAATGGTAAATATTATATTGAGAGAGTAGCGGTATTAACTAACGGTGATTCATTGTGGCACTCTGATACTACCCAGGATATTGATCTTGAAAATGCTCAGTCGGATATAAGAAAATTAGTTTGGAAGTTATTACCAACGATTGACGAGGATTTTGATTTTGGACCATTCGATATAGATTGCGATTCTTATGTAGATATGATGTATGCATTAGGGAGAGTTCCTCTAATGAGCAAAGGTAGCAATTCTTTATGGTTGAGTGGAATCTACAAAACGAATGATACAAATTCTTGTGGTGATACAGTGTCTATTAAAAAAACTATGCCATGGGGATGTGGATACAAAAAATTGGAAGAAATGCACATCATTTGTCATGAATTTGGACATAATCCTATCGGTTTGGGACATCCTTTCAATGCACGAAGTGATCCTAAATACATAAGTGTAGGTTCATTTGATGTGATGAATTATGCGCCTTATGCGGATAATATACATGGTCCCTGGCGATATCATGATTATATGAGAATGAAATTAAGTTGGCTTGATACTATAGTAATCAATGAGACGAAATTTAATTATAGAATTATATCTGTTGATTCTTCTAATATTTACAAAATAAGACCTTATAACGAGTATCAACCGCTATATTGTTTATCAAATCCTCAATATTTTATTTTAGCTCATCATCGTAAAATAGTTTGGTGGGAATTGGAATGGCCAGATAAGGGAATATTTATTTACCATATAGACCCAGACTTTGGTGATAATAAGCATCCATTACATAAAGAATATGACCCGGAATGTCCATCTGGTTTATATAGTTGGCGAAATGATACCACAATTCTTGAATCAAATGATACAATTATCACTCTTGCTTTTATTGCTCCCTGCCCAGATTCAGGTAAGGATAGTCTTGATGATTTTTATACCCAACCACTGATAAAATATAAAGAAGAACCTGGCACATGGTATTTTTCACATTTTGATAGTTTTTACAAACATCCTGAAACAGCAGCTCGTTGGAAACTATTTAAAAGTCGCTATGGAAATGAAACCACATTATTCACGGGAAATGGTTTAATCTTTGACATTCACTCTAATCCCAATTCTAATTTATATTCCAGTCTTGATAGTTTAACATCACAATCCATTTGTTCCCATATCGGCATTCGGTTTAAAGAAATTTATCAGGACAGTGCTGTTGTCGATATCCTCCTCAACCAGTGGTCGGGGATACTGGATAGCAATTCATACGCTTGGAATATGAGCCAATACGAAATAACCGGCGATTTGACCATTTCCGATACTTGCACATTGACCACATCGGATAGCACACTGATATATTTTCCATACGATGAGGATGACCAGTGCGGAGGAGTGGATACGACTTTCCCGGAGATAATAGTGGATGGAGAACTGGTGGATTCTGCCAGCTGGATGTTTCATAACCAAGTGGGTTTCTATTTCCGTGAACTACCAGCTCCCGGCGAGGATTCTATTTATGTATTCAAATTCTATTTCCCCACCATTTCAGATAGCCAAGCTTCTATAATTAGGATAGCGAGTATATATAATGATTCTTTGGGAGTATGGAAAGATGTCCCATCAACATTTATATCATCGCCATTCGGGCACGGTATTAGCACAGGTTATTGTGTTAGATTGCATCCTGATTGGAGCGATAGTTTCGATGCAAGCGGTATAGAATTTCAAATGTTACCTATGAAGTTAGATACACCTATTGTAAGTGATTCTGTGAAAATAACAAATATCGCGTTGGAGAAAATTTCTATCGAAGATTTCGATACTATGACAATTTTTACACAGATAGACCCATTCGCTAAAATTTATCCCCACCTGCCCATAAGATTGCAACCACCACCAAAACCGCTATTTCATATACCATACACTATGGATACAGCAAAATTTGCGCTGAGAGTTGAAAACAACGGGAGCAAAGAATATTTCGATCGAATATTATTTAGAGCTATAGACCGCAGCGTATTCCAAATTTCCATATCCGACCAAAATGAAAATTATTTTATACTTTCTCCGGACAGTTCCGCAGTTCCATATTTCGCAAAAAACTCGGGAGGAACCACTATCACCGATGAAATAAGTGATGACGATTATAAAATATACTCGAATAGCAAAGATTATATCGAGATGAATTTCGACCTGACCGATTATAGCGATATAGATACGGTAATAGTAGAAGTCGATGCTATATTACTTGACCAGGATGCTGAGTTGCGACTGGAAATATATAATCCCAAATTAGAAGATTGGGAATCGATTGGTTATTTCATTCCTCGAGTATTTAGGGCAAAAGACTATTTATCCTTTGTTCCCGATGAAACCGATACTATAAAAGCAAGATTATACTGGACCACATCATATACAATCGATTGTGTGAGGTTATATCCTAAACCGTTATCGGTCACTCCCGAGGAAATTTCATTGGACTCTGCATATCATTCCTGCGGAAAGTGTGTAACCAAAAATTTAGAATTGCTGGATGGCGATGTAATAGATATCGGCGATGGTCAATATATCGATTTATACTTCGGTTCTGGCTCGAATATAGATACAGGCTATGTCAGAGATATATTCATATATTTTGATGCCGATAAAACTCCCACCGACTCTCTCTGGGCGGAGGTGGACACTTCCACCGACACAATCGAGGTAGTTAGACGAGGGACAGAAACTGCGGTAAAAGATGCTTGGGTTTGCATCGATAATGGTGACACCGGTTGCTGCGGATATACTAATTCCGATGGAAAATATAAGCCATCACTCGATCTGGATTACACTTACGATATCTACATTTCAAAGGATGGCTTCCGCCCGCTGAAAGTCCAGCATCTGGATAGCTTGTATGGCAACGAGGTCTGGTGCAACGATGTAGAACTGCTGGGCGATGCGTTCGTATATAGCGGAGATACATTGACCATATTGCCGGGGACGCAGGTTCGAGCCGTTCCCAATACAGATGCATCATCCCAATCGGGTGATTTCAACAATGGCAGGACGGAGATAGTGGCTTACGGTGGGCATGTGGAAATCGACGGCACCAGCGATGATAAGGTAATATTGGCACCCGGTCCTGGCGGTTCTACTAATTTCCGATGGGAGGGAGTATATTGTAGAAACGGTGGCAGCGCGGATATCGACCACGCAGATTTCAAATACTCTTATATGGCATTGCAGGGATACAATCAACCCGGACAAATGGAGATTAAAAACAGCCGAATCGAGCTTCAGGGGATGATATATGCAAATTATGCGAATGTGGATTCCGTGAACAAAGTATTTCACGCCGAAAGCTGTTATGTGGGCAATCGAATTCAAATATTTTATGGCGGTAATTTGTGCACTGTGTATGCCTGCACACTGGATGGCGAATATTACGAGGGAGTTACAATACAATCTTCCGAAAGTGGTATTCCAGTTTTCGAGGATTGTTATATCGAGGGGGACAACTACCGTTGCGTGAGAGCTCGTTCTTATGGGAAAGTAAAATTTATCGATTGCATATTCGACGGCAGTGAACTTTCATCGGGTAATTATGTATTTTTATCTTATGACAATGCGGAACTATATCTCGATACCTGCACCGTAGATGTGGCTGGTAAATCGAAGGGTGTATATTCGGGTTATAGCTCGGCATTTACAAAGAGCAGATATACCACGATCGATAACTATGATTATGGTGTGCATGTTTGCGATTCTTCTGATTTCGGCGAACTCGATGACCCCGGGCATAACTGCTTCCTCGATGATAATGGCTACGCAATATACAATTCTGGAAATTATACAATTCAGGCACAGTGGAATTATTTCGATACTTTGCTTTTCGAGGGCAATGTTACTTACGATTCTACCGACAGCGAGTGCGAACCGGATAGTTCGTTGAGCAAGAGAGTGGTGCGTTCGGAGAAACCGGTATTGCCGAGTGTTTATTCACTGGGACCTGCGGTGCCCAATCCATTCAATTCCACCGTTCAAATTTCTTTCCAGATACCACGAAAAAGCGATATAAAACTGGAAGTATTCGACATACTGGGACGGCTGGTGCAGACCATATTATCTACCGAAATCGAGGCGGGAACTTATACCGCAATATGGGATGGAAAAGATGACGATGGTAAGAATCTGCCATCCGGCGTGTATTTATATAGATTGAGATGTGAGGAATTCGAGGACACTAAAAAAATGACATTGATTCGATAGGAGGAAAAAATGCGCAGAATTATAGTATTTACAGCGATATTAATACTTGTGATATTCGGGCAATTTCACGGTGAATCGATACCGGTTTCGGATCACATCGTTCTGGAACCGCCCTCGGGAGTAGAACGGACAGAGGAACTTCCGGTGGCAGACCATTTACCTCGTCTAATTATGGAATTCGATTTGCCCGATAGCCTACTCCAACCGACTACTGCCATTGTCGAGGCATTCCTAATGGTAAAAATTATCCCCGACGAGGAATTATCCAGCGGTCAGACATTGGATATTTATTGCATTCCTCAAACCACACTATCCACCAGTTCTTCTGCCTGGATGACCATAACAGACACTTTACTGCGATATTCCGAAATCGGCACTTATGACCCCGAAACAGGTGAAGTATTTTTTGAAATTTCTTCCATACTGCAGGCTATTCGTGATGGCGAAATTGAATGTTATGGATTAACTCTGGTTCCCGCAAAAAATTCGCCCGCATTCAGACTTTCTCCCGAACCCGATGCAATAAGTCTTAAATGCGAATACAGACCGGGGAAAAGAGAAATCCGATGAAATGTTCATATTTGTTGATGAATAATTAGATTACTTTGTCCTGAAAAAAGTGGTAAAGAAACAGGATAATGAATGGGAAACCAAATGTCTCCTGCTACCTAATCAATACCATCCTTTTCACTTTGTCATAATCGTCGGCTATCATTCTATAAAAATATACTCCTGTGGGGTTTTCGGTTCCATTCCATACCACAGAGTGTTCTCCTTCCCGGAATTCTCCCTCTACCGGAATACTAACAATCTTGCCCATTATATCGTATATATAGATGCCGATTCGCTGTTTTTCGGCGAGAGTGAACGGAATTTTAACGGATGAATTGAATGGATTCGGGACAGGATTGCCGAGTGCTGTCTTGAGCGGCAGTTCAACTTCGTCAGCAGTTCGTCTTGCATACCCACGCAGTGAATTTATCAAGCTAATCAGCGAGGGAGATATTTGCTCTTGCCCCGATTCGGTAATAATC
>QNEG01000125.1 GCA_003645115.1 bacterium
ATATTATACACCATATCCACCGCGTATCCCTTAGCGAATGCGCCTAAATCCAGACTGATATCACCAGTAATTGCAATCGAGGTATCATCGATTATGTTCAATCGAGACTCTCTTATCGACTTCATTACGGAATCGACTTCAGTGTGTGATGGAATTTTTCGAGTGCCAGAACCGATTCCCCACAGTTCTACCAGATGCCCGATTTTCGGTTCCAACAATCCATCGGTAATATCTCGCCAGCGGAAACTTCTTTTCAATATATCAATTAACTCACGGCTAACCCGAATACTTCCAGGTGGCGATTCATTTATACGATATATCTCAGATTTCGAGGAATATCGGTTCAATAGCGAATCGAGGCGAGTAAATTCTGACTTCGCTGTTTCGAATATCCTCCCAGATTGTTCATCGGAAATATCTCCATACAATTTCACCTCGATTACAGTGTCGAAATATAGCCACTGGCGAGAGTGAATCCTTTCCTGATGATTGCATCCTATGAAAAATAATATCACAAGTAAAACCGAGCTTATTTTTCGAGGTAAATATAACATATCAAAAAATAATAATTGCTATGCTATATGAAAGGAATTTTTATAGCCTATTCAGAAATCGAACAGGAATAAATTGGTGGTCATAAAGTGCATATCTATTTTTTCTCATAGAAATAACTTGAAAATTTTCATATTTAGTATATATTTAAAAGATATAATTATATGGAGGGACTGATGAAAAGAATTTTTATTTTATGCATTCTGGTGGGATTAGTTTTCGCTCAACCGCTGATAAGAATCGATTATTCAGAATTGGACAAACTGACCGCCGATGGATACGATATAGCTTATGTTCGTCGTGGCGCATATATCGACATTGTTGGTTGGAGCAAGGATATCCAACGGCTGAAACAAAACGGAATACAGTATGAAATAATAATCGATGACCTGCCGAAATATTATTCCAACCGTCTGGATAAATCGTTGGATATGGGTGGATATCGCACTTATGATGAAATAGTTCAGTGGATGGATTCTATCCACACTTTGTATCCGGATATCGTTTCCGAGCGAGATTCTGTCGCTGCCGGCTGGGATAGTCATATACTTTGGACAATAAAGGTCTCGGATAATGTGGACACCGATGAAGATGAGCCAGAAGTTCTATACGATGCAGGAATTCACGCTCGAGAGGTTATCACTCCTGAGGTGTTGATGCATTTCGTGGAGTGGCTTTGCCAAAATTATTCCACAAACCCTATCGCCACATATATAGTGAACGAGCGAGAATTGTGGTTCATCCCATTGATGAATCCCGATGGATATGTAGTCAACGAGACCTATAATCCCGATGGTGGCGGAATGTGGCGGAAGAATACTCGCGATAATAATGAAGATGAAGTGTTCGATACTCTGGATGATGGAGTAGATTTGAACAGGAATTTCGGATTTATGTGGGGCACCGGCGGTTCATCATCCAATCCATCGGAAGCTACTTATATGGGTCCAGATTCTTTCTCCGAACCAGAGATACAGGGATATAGGGATTTTGTGTTATCAAGAAATTTCCGAACCAATTTAACCTATCATAGCTTTTCAAATTACTATCTATTCCCCTGGGGCTATACCGATGAATATTGCGAACATCATTACTATTTTATGTTATTCACCGACTGGATGGCGGAAAGAAATGGATATGTCCACGGCAACACTTATGATGTAATATATCAGGCGAGCGGGACTACTTCCGACTGGATGTATGGCGTGCTAGGAATATTCAGTATCAGTCCGGAGGTCGGTGGTTGGGAAGATGGATTTTGGCCTCCCACAGAAAGAATCGAGCCGTTGTGTCAGGAAAATATGCTCGCAAATATAGTGATAGCATTAGTCGCTGGAGTGGCGCCCAGAGTTTCCGATTTCTCGATTACCGAATTTATGGGCGATTACGATGGATACCCCGATGTCGGTGAACGAATATCTATTACTCCACTGGTGAGAAATTATGGAATCGATTCGGTTTCCGAAGTGTCGGTGATAATAAATCCAATTAGTGACGGTCTAATCGCAGTGACAGAGACTGCCGAAATCCTCGAGTCTATTGCACCACAAGGCGATACTGCATCGAGTGAAAATTTACTAATAGATATTATGCCACCGGTTAATCCAGGCGATATTGTCCAGTTCGAGTTGTTAGCCATCACCAGTGATGGTTATTGGATACCGGATACATTCTCATTCGTGGTGGGAACGCCAGTCTCTGCGTATTCACAGGATTTCGATGATACATATTCCGGCTGGATATTGGATGGCGACTGGGAAATAGGGATTCCCACTGTTGGACCAACTCCTCATTCGGAACCTGCGGTATTGGCTACTCGACTGTCGGCAGATTATTCCAATAATACAGTCTCCGAAGTCATTAGCCCAAAATATTATATAGATACGGAATGGTATTCACCAACACTCTCTTTCTGGCATTGGTATAATACCGAATGGGATGGTAGCTATTATTATGATGGCGGGCAGGTGCAAATATGGACTTCCACCACAGGGTGGACCATACTTACACCGGAAACAGGCTATCCTGCAGTGATTTATGATGGAAATCCATATTTAACCGAACAACCGGGTTTCTCCGGAACACAGAGAAATTGGACACAAGTTCAGTTCGACTTATCTGCTTACGCCGACGATACTGTTCAATTTAAATTTATATTTGCATCAGACCCCTATGTAAAAATGGAGGGATGGTATATAGACGATTTTACTATCGGCGGATATGAGCCGGAAACCAGCGCAGTAATTATAAACTCCCCAAAGAAACCAGAAAAAATAGGCATATATATATCGCCAAATCCATTTAATGCAAGTTGTGAAATTACAATCGGGCATAACTATACTGACAAGCAAATCCTGGAGATTGTAGATATTACCGGCAAAGTGGTGGAAAGGTTTTTTATCCCCACAGGTGAAAAAAGAAATTCTGTGATATGGAACGCAGAAAATATCCCATCGGGTATCTATTTTGTCAGGTTCGATGATAGTGTTATTTCAAACCATAGAATGTTGTTGATAAGGTGATATTCGGAATGTTAAATTTCTGTAAATTTCCTGCCCGCTCGCTGGTTCTGGGATATGATGGAATAAAACCGGATAATGATTTTCTGAGCAGATTAGAGAAAATCCGACCATTCGGGATAATAATATTTTCGCATAACTTTACCAGATTGGAAGATATTCCTCGAGCAATAGAAAAATTTCGCTCGGTCGTTCCCGATATGGAGTTTTTAATAGACCAGGAAGGTGGAGACAAATGTCGAATTACCAAATCGCCTTATTGTCCGCCATCACCGTATAGCTTACGGGATAAGAGCAATGATATTGTTAGACAGGTTTTCCGTGATTCTGCGGAGGCATTGGCACAACTTGGAATAACAATTAATCTTGCGCCAGTAGCCGATTTGGGAACTGGACTATATATCCGCAATCGGACATTTGGGACCGAACCGCAAAAAACCGCCGAACTGGTAGTTTCCGCTATGGAGGGAATTATCGCCGGCGGGCTAAAACCCTGTGTAAAACATTTCCCCGGATTGGGTTGTGCCGATATCGACCCGCATAAAAAAATCCCGGTGTGCGATACTACTGCGCAGGAATTCGAAAATTATCACTGGAGCACTTTCCGACAGTCCATAGAAAACGGAATAGAATACATAATGACCACGCACATACTGGCGCCATCACTGGATGCAGAATTGCCGGCGACTTATTCTAACAAAATAATAACTCGATTGAGAGAATTAGAGTTTCGCGGAAAAATTTTCACCGACGACCTTGCCAAAATGAAAGGTGCACAAATATTCCCACCGCAGGAAAGAATTACTCGAGCATTAACTGCCGGAAATGATGTGGCATTATGGTGTGCGCAAGAATGGTAATATTAAGTAATCAATAATCGAATTCTAGAGCTTACAGAAATTATGGTAAAGGTGATAGAAATAAACAGGGGCAAGGATAACTGGTATTTTTTATTAGGTCTGGGAATATTAGTTTTAAACAAATTACGATACTCGATTTTTGGATATACAAAACCCAAACCGTTTTCTTCGCGGCAGATTAAGAAAGCCATAGATTATGATTTCCACATAGTAAATCTATGGAATGAATATCTTCGAATGTATCTGGGGCACCAACCAGAATTTAAGGATAAAACCATATTAGAACTGGGACCGGGTGATAATCTTGGAGTGGGAATAATATTACTTTCCAGAGGAGTAAAACAATACAATGCCATAGATATTAACAATCTGATAGTGCGAACACCGGATGAATTTTACGAGGAATTATTCCGCCAACTGGAAAATTCCACCCAACAGGATATTAGCTCTTTACGGGAACAATTAAAATCGCTCGAAAATAATACAATTGCTGGAATTAATTATGTTTATTCTCCAGAATTCGACCTTTCCGTATTTAAAGACAAAGATATAGATTTTATATTCAGTCAGGCTGCATTCGAACATTTCGACGATGTGGGGAAAACCATCGAGCAGATAAGTGAAATTTCAAAATCGGGCACCATCTTGGTGGCAAAAATAGATCTCAGAACACACAGTCGATATGTCCGTGAGAAGGACCCACTTAACATTTATAGATATCCTGATTGGTTATATAACTTGCTGAAATTTCAGGGTTCACCCAATAGAGTCCGACCATTTGAATATGCAGAATTGCTGGAAAAAAATGATTGGTCTGATATTACCATATTTCCGCTGACTACACTTCCCAATCAATATATTTCCGCCATAAACAATAAACTATATTCTCGATTTAGAGACAAAAAATGCCAGATGGAATATTTAAGTATAATAATTTGTGCAAGGCGGTAGCACAATCGAATACATCGGTAATATTTATGATGAGAATCTGATTTACTTGTCGGAAGAAATTCCCAAAATTCTGGCGGTCAGGTGAGCAGCATTTTTTGCGCCGGATTTTCCGATACCCATACAGGCAACCGGGACTCCCGATGGCATCTGAACTATGGATAACAGTGCATCCACTCCATTTAATGGACCGGCATCCACCGGCACACCGATTACAGGAATTCTGGTGCGTGATGCAATAACTCCAGGCAATGCGGCAGAAAGTCCCGCAATAGCTATTATCACTCCATATTTTTCATTGGCACTTTCACAAAATTTTGCCAACTCTTCTGGATTACGATGTGCAGATATCACATACCTATCGCATTCGATATTGTATGACTTCAAAATATCTGCGCTAATATCTCCCAATTGGTTATCGCTTTCACTTCCCTGGACTATCGCTACTCGGAATTCCATATTCCCTCCCATTTTATAACTCTTTTACTCATATAGAATAAAGCAATTGTAATATACTGTCCAGAAAAATGTTAAATTATTTGATGAATAATATAGATAATACTTGACAAGTATAAATTTATATTGGATATTTTTATAAGAAATATCACAGGGGGATATATGGAAAAATCTTCACTGGTGTTCGGAATAATAATAACAATAATCTCACTTCATTACTGGTGGACTATCGGCGGTTCCGGTCCAATTTCACAGGTTCCCATTATATATCGCTTAACATTCAGATTGTTCCCATATATGGA
>QNEG01000126.1 GCA_003645115.1 bacterium
AAGATTCTCAACGAAGCGGTGTCTTTTGATGCCGATATTTTTAAGACCTCGGTTGCTACAAAGACCGGTGTATCCCTGACTTCCGATGCACTCAATAGTATTATTCCACATTTTCATTATGGAGCGACCAGAGCAATGTTATCCTTTTACGATACTACAGGGACTCCCTGTAAATTATGGATAGAAATGACTTCTGATAGTGTTCCTATATCATCCTTTCCTGAAAAACATTTTTATTCTGGAAGGATATTGAGCTTCGAGGATGAAATCCTTTCTCATCCCAGCTTTCTCGGTATGGACTCTGTATCTGCGATAAGATTTTTCACCGAGAGTATTCAACCGTTGGTTTTCGGCGGCGATGCAATAGATGATATGTCAACCACAATCGCAAGCGCTATGGATGTAGTGGCAGAGGATTCATTATGCTTTCAGTTTTTTGGTTATCGCAAGGAAGACCAGGTATTTGGTGGTAGTTTTAGCATCCCAATCGGCGCTCGTATCGGAATTGGCGGAAACATCACATTCGGCGGTTCTATAGTTTATACGAATACTTTGTTTTACACTAAAGAAAGTGGAGTGGTGACATCGCTCGAAAGAAAAGTATTTCCACTGGAGGAGTATGAAAAAGACTATTTCGTAGATAGTGGCACCGATTTCTTATATGTCGCCGAAAACATACTCGATGGAGCAATTAGTCTGATAACCGATGCATTAAGCGAGGCTTTATCCATAGTATATGAAGTTGTAGAAAGCGGTATCGAAACGGTCGTTTCCTGGATTTCATCTGTATTGGATGAGGGTGCGGAGGTCATTGCCGAGACTGGTTCTTTTTTCGAGGGATATATCATTAGAATTATTTCTTTCGGTTCAATATTCGACTTTAAGACAGCCGATGGAGAGATAATCACATTCCCATATCAGACCAGAGCGATACCATCGAGATTGGTAAAATCTTTCGATACCGATAGCACTTCTGTTGTCACTGCAGTAGGACGTTCATATTGGGTAGAAGTCCTGAGAACAGATTCTACCTGTGTAGATACATTTACCACTCCGATAACTATGAAAATATGGGTGGATGATTCATCTCTAATAATGGCGGGATATACTCCATCGGATTATTCGCAATTGAGTATTTATCACTGGGATAATGTGAATGATTCCATAAAATTGGCTGTCCAATTACCGACAACTTTTGTAGGAGATACTTTACAGGCACAAATAAATGAACCGGGTTGTTATTTCGCTGGCATATACGACAAACCACCAGATAGAACTCCACCATACATTAACGAGATATTCTATGAAACTGACGATTCATCCAGCGATACAACAGTTACTATATATTTCATCGTTTCAGATGATTCCGAAATCGACCCCAATTCTGTCCTGTTTACCATAAATGAGGATACCATAAACGGCAGTGTAAACTTATCTTCCGATTATGGATTAGACCAGAGGATAATTTCATACACACTATCCACCGAAACTTACACAGATTCTTGTTATACCGGTTATTTCTATGTAGCAGATTATGCCGGAAATTATTCCGATACTATGGATACATATTGTTTCCCGCTAAAAGTCGAAGAACACAGTAAACCAGAAAAATTTTATCTTTTCCAGAATTATCCTAATCCGTTTAATGAAAGAACTGCTATATGTTTCATCTTACCAGAAAAATCTCCAGTTAGACTCGATATATATGATATTTCCGGGAAATTGGTATATTCAGAATATAGAGCGGAATTAAATGCTGGAATTCGACACTTTTACTGGAATGGTGTTAATTCATCTGGCAATAAAGTGCCATCGGGAACTTATTTCTACCGCATACAGTATGCTGATAATGTGTCCACAGTTAGAAAGATGATACTGACAAGATAACTCGCATATTGATAGAATTTGGCGAATTATATTTATTACCGAACATAGGCATTTTTGTGTCGATTATGTTATGCTTTAAGTGATTATCAATTTATTTTCTTATGGAAAACATACTAAATATACAGGATGTAGAAAATGAATTAATAACTTGACTTTTTAATGAAAATAGTCAAGATTAATCCCGATGGCTCTCGAATTAGTTTCTCCGCATTCTATTATGGCGATACTGAAAGTTACAATGCAATCGCCGTGCTCGATGCCTCATCGGGTGAAGTGCAAACTATATATGGCTTCGGTCCCGGGTATTTCTTGGGCAATTTAGGATGGTCTCCATCGGGAACTTATAATTTAATCAGCGTATATGAGGAAGATTATCATCAGACTTATTTGTATAAAGTAAATCCGGATAATTTGGAAGATTATGCAGAATTATATGGTCCGGCATATATCTATGATGCCCACTGGGGAGAACTCAACCCGAGTAAGATAGAAGAGGAGCATACGCAGAATAGAAACATTCCCATCTCTGTCAGTATTTCGCCGAACCCGACAAAATTTTCCACTCAAATAAATTATGCAATTCCCGGCAACAGTAAAATAAAGGTGGAAATATTCGATATACTGGGACGGACTGTTCGTGTCTGGGAGCGAAAAAATATACCTGCTGGCGAGCATACTATAGTATGGGATGGACTCGACGATGATGGGACTCCACTGCCACCGGGAGTATATGTTTGTAGAATAATGACAGAATTCGGGAATAATTCTGTAAAAATTGTTCGAACTAAATAGAAAGAAATTAAAATTTGCTCATCCGAACTTTACCAACCGAGATGAATTTATCTATGGTGCGGATATTTATCCTTTGCAATTGGGGAACTAATCTCGCCAGTATTTTAGTGGTGAGAATGGCATCCTCCAGTGCATTGTGATATTGTCCTCGTTCGTCCAAATGAAGTCTGTTAGCCATAGAATCGAGTGATAAATTGCGCTGGTCCGGATATACTCGAACGAATAATTTTGATATATCTATCGCCCAAAGGTGCGGGATATTCCCGCCGATTGTTTTTCCAGCAGCCAATAAGAATGCCAGGTCCAGCGATGGATTTTGTCCAATCAATATCCTGCCTTTCATTAAATCGAATAGATTGCCCAGAGCTATTTCTGCTGGCGGTGCTTTCCACAGGTCGTTTCCATCCATTCCGTGAACTTGCTTGCTTTCGGCTCGGACATTAGTATATGGTTTCACTGCAGTGAAAAAATAATCTCCATCCACAGATAATCCAGTCAATGGTATCGCACCGATTTCTATTATGGAATCCTCCACAGGAGAAAGTCCGGTCATCTCCAGGTCGAATACGAGAAAGCGAGTATTTAATATATCGGAGTTCATCGGAAATCCTCCCTTAAGGCAAGTATGCATTCACCGTATTAGTGGTAATTTGTATTTCGTTATCCATAAAACAATATAAAATAGACGAGAGCGAGTGAAAATCACAATTACTATTTATTCCATAATAGTTCCGCCGTGGATATTTCCCTCCGCATCTATCCACAAATCATTTACCTTTCGCACCGAAGCATCGTATGAGTCGGGACCCCAGCCCCAGGCGTAAATGAAAAACCAGGTAGTTCCAGCGACCTCCGGAGAAATATGGAGCATTGAATATGTAAATCGAGGATATCCACTGGGGCGTTCGAGATTAAATCCAGGTGGAGTTTGCCAATTTGTATTTTTGGTATGAGCATTGTTAAACATCCACCAAATTCCCCATCCCCAGGTATTTGGGTAAGTTCCATGTTGCGCATAATATTGTTGTGCTACACTATAGATATGCTTTAATACAATTTTTGCCTCGTCTATTTTCGATTTTAATGCGGCTTTCCGATAGCGAGGTATCGCCAGCGCGGCGAGTATCCCGATTATTACCACAACTATCATTATTTCTATCAATGTAAACCCTTTTTTTCTCATATTTTTCTCCAATAGGCTATAATTATTTTATTCAGTCTTGATTTTCAATTGCCCTTTTACATATGCGACTACTTTTGGATTGTATTTTTTATCCAGATATTTTCTTCCTGATTCTGTCTTAAGGCTATCCTCGATTTCCATTATGATAAAAAATACCGGGAAAAATTTTGAACAATCCATACTATCCTGTCGAGCTACTTGCTGGCGAAATCCGATTATATCTACATTTCCTTTCGGACCAAATTTCTTGAATTGAGGGTAGTATTTCAATGCCTCTTTCAAGGTCTCTATTTCCACTCCGTATTTTTGTTTCTCGCGTTTCTTTACGAATTGTGCATATTTTTCCTCGTATTCATCTTTCTTTTCTGTTCCCACGCAACCAAAAAATAATGCAGACACAATAATTGTAATTATACCAAATCTATAAATCATAAATCCTCCGTCTAATTTCTAATAATATAATTATATTTGAAATCTAATGCAAATTTCTTTTTATACTTTTCTTGTTATATCTAAGGAAAAAGATTATTATAAATTTATGTCGAAATTGCGAGATATAATGTATTCAATCGGTGGGTTCATTTTATCTATCGGTTTGCCATTCACCCACATTTTTGGATATGTGGGAGGAATTTTTGGTTTGCCCGCACTGTTCGACAGAAAAAAATTAACATATGTAAAGTCGGTAGTAATAATGATGTGTGCATTCTTATTATATTGTATCATACTCGCCATTTTCGCTGAAAAAAAATCACTGGCATTTATAGGGACATTAAATTATTTCGCTCACTGGATTATTCCATTTGTGTTGGGAATATGTCTGGGAAAACGAGCTATGAGATTTTTAAAAATCTATGTCGTGATGATAACTGTGGTAATAGTTATCGGATTGTGTTCATTCATCGGGATATTTCCCAAAATGTTGTTGGGCGAGAAAATCTGGTCGGAGGGAATGTTATGGTGTTTTCATCATCATAATGCACTCGCAGGAATGCTGATATTAGCTATCCCAATAGCTTTTCATTTGGGGGGATTATATGCGATGATTTTCCCGATTTTGTCGGTGGGATTGATACTAACCGGTTCGCGCGGATATTTTATTGCAACTCCATTGCTGATAATCGGAATTGTTTTATATGCTATCAAAAAGGGAAGCAAATATTGGATTATTTTGATAATTTTAACCATTTTAATTTCAGGCGTAGCTTTGCTGACATCGGATGTCAGAAATAGAGTGGACACAATGTTTGGCGGGAAATGGCAGACCGATTTGCCAGCTTATTCCAGATTGGGATACTGGCAGATTGCTGGATGGATATTTCAGGAAAATCCAATTTTCGGTATCGGTCCGGGACAATTGCGAACCAGAACCGACTTGATTCAAAAATTGGAGGAACATAATTTCAGCATAGATGAGAAAACTGCGGAAATAAAGCATCTTCACAATTTCTATTTAACCACATTAGCAGAAACGGGAATTGTTGGATTGTTATTCATATTATCGATTTTATATTTACTGGGCAAAAAGTTATGGAATTCAGGGGAATTGGGCAAATTATTTGGCTGGGGATATTTTGCATTCTTAATTGGCAATCTTTTCGATTCGCAAATGCGTGGTCCATCGGCAGCGATGGATTTATTTTTCCTGTCAGGATTGATTATGGCAATTTCTGCGCATTCTGATACCAACAAGAAACACAGGGAGTCGTTGGTTGTCGAATAGACATCCTTAAAATATCATCCTTTGCCATTTTCGAT
>QNEG01000127.1 GCA_003645115.1 bacterium
ATACAGGAGGGTATTATTATGTCTGATGCAAAGAAGACTCCTTTTTATCCCAAACACTTGCTTTTGCACGGGAAAATGGTGGAATTTGCCGGTTTTCTAATGCCTATGTTTTATGAGGGCATCGTTCCGGAGCATATGGCAGTCCGAAAGGATGTCGGTATATTCGATGTATCACATATGGGCGAATTCTACATTCGAGGCGAAAATGCACACGATTTTATCCAGAAGATGACCACTAACGATTTGGACAGAATCGAACCGGGGCAAGCACAGTATTCCGCTATGTTATACGACCACGGCGGAATAGTGGATGATTTGCTGATTTATCGCTTTCCAGATAAATATATGATGGTAGTGAATGCTGCCAACATAGAAAAGGATTTCGAATGGCTGAAATCACATCTTCCAGAAACAGGTGTGGAACTTTATAATGCATCCGATGATATAGCTCTGTTAGCCGTTCAGGGCCCGAATGCTCAAAAAGTTATTCAGAAATTAGTCAACTACGATTTAGAACAGTTAAAATATTACCACCACGCAGAACTGGAAGTAGCTGGAGAGAGAATGCTGATTTCTCGCACCGGATATACTGGCGAGGATGGTTTCGAGTTGTATATGTCTCCATCAGTGGCAGAAAAGATATGGGATTCCATATTCGAGGCTGGCGAGTCGGAGAACTTAAAACCCTGTGGACTGGGCGCCCGCGATAGCCTGCGACTGGAAATGAAATACGCACTCTACGGAAACGATATGGATGAAAATACCAATCCTTACGAGGCTGGACTGGGATGGATAGTGAAATTGGAGAAGGGAGATTTTATCGGGCGAGAGACTATAATCGATGCCAAAGCACAGGGATTGAGCAAGAAATTGATTTGTTTCGAATTGCAGGAACGCGGTTTCCCTCGACCGGGATATAAAGTATATAAGGAAGGTAATGAAATAGGAACAGTGACCAGCGGGACATTTTCTCCTATACTGGAAAAAGGAATAGGACTCGCCTATGTCCCTACTGAATATTCCAAATCGGGTAATACTTTCGATGTAAAAATCCGTAATATTATGATTCCTGCTGTGGTAGTGAAACCGCCATTCTGGAAAAACGGAACTGTGCGAATTAAGCATAAATAATATTTCAGCGAAATAGAAAAATTTTAGGAATTGAATAACACAATGCAATCTGGTAATGTGTGTATGATAATTTTGAACTGAAAACGACATATTGTTATTTCTCAAAAACTTAAATATAAATTATTCTGGAGGGCTGTTATGATTGTCTGGGTCTCTTTGGTGCCGACTTCGGTGGAATTATTCCCCAAAAATCATTTCGATGTAGCAGTGGTAATAGATGTCCTTCGTGCTACCACTACTTTGAATTTTGCTTTAAATGCCGGAGCGAGTGAAATTATTCCCGCTGGTTCTGTGGAGGAGGCTCACAATTTAGCAGAGAAATATCCCGATGCATTGCTTTGCGGTGAACGAAATGGAATTAAAGTTCCCGGTTTCCATCTTGGCAATTCACCATCAGAATACACTCCACAATCAGTTGCCGGAAAGACCCTTATTTTTTCATCCACCAATGGCAGTGTGATGATAAAGCGAGCAGAATCGATGGCGAAAAATGTTTTTCTATGTAGTTTGAGAAATGTCAGCGCGGTGGCAGAAAAAATCTATTCTCTTAAACCAGAAAACATTTTGGTTGCCTGTTCCGGGCGTGAGGGTTTCTTCTCTATCGAGGACGGATACTGTGCCGGTATGCTATATGAAAAATTGGAGGAATTAGATGAGGACACTACCGGTGCGAATGACTCTGCCACTATTACTTATTTGCTGGTTAATTATTTCGGTTACGATGTAGATAAAATATTCCACGAATCGATACACGCTCGATATTTAACCAATGACCTCGGGCTATGGAAAGATATCGAGGATGCCGGACAAATCGATGCAGACAAAATTGTGCCGATATTGATGGAGGGAAAAATTGTGGCATAATGAGAAAACAGAAAATAACAATGATTCGCAACACCTTTTTCACACTACTACTGTTTTCCCAAATCCATTCAATTTGTCGTGCGTCATCACCACACAGGCGGGAGCAGAAATAGAGATACACGACCTGCAGGGAAATATGGTTACGACCCCTTTCGGCGCTGACGCGCCTCTGTCCCACTTGTCAAGGGGGACAGACCAGAGCGTTAGCGATGGTCAGGGGGTTTACATCTGGACACCGAACGAAACCATACCATCTGGGATACATCTAGTGAAGCGCCTGTGCCGAATCGTCGGGACGCGAACGGGAAATGGATACATAGCAGAAAGGAAAATATTATTGGCGAGATAATAAAAATTGAATAGTTCAAACTAATGGTCTATTCTATCGATAAAAAGTTTTGTGTAAATATGAGAAAAAAACAGGGAGGGAATATGGTTCGAGTTCGTTTTGCACCTTCACCAACTGGTTTACCTCATGTGGGTAATATAAGGACTGCGCTTTTTTGCTGGCTTTTTGCTCGACATCATAATGGTTCTTTTATACTTCGAGTCGAGGATACCGACCGTGAACGATATCGACCGGAAGCATTGGATGCTATAATGTCCGGTCTGCGATGGCTCGGACTGGATTGGGACGAAGGTCCACAAGTCGGTGGTGATTATGCACCTTACTTCCAATCGCAAAGACTGGAGATATATCACAAATATGCGCGTAAACTGGTGGAATCAGGTTCCGCATATTATTGTAATTGTTCACCGGAGCGACTGGATAAAATTCGCAACCAGAGATTGCAAAATGGCTTGCCGCCGATGTATGATAGAAATTGCCGAGATAAAAAAATAGAAAGTGACCCCACCGATACCGATACAGTTATAAGATTTAAAATGCCATTGTTCGGGAAAACTTGTTTCACGGATGAATTAAGAGGAGAAATATGTTTCGAAAATTCTACATTCGATGACATAGTCCTGATAAAATCCGATGGCTATCCCACTTATCACTTTGCAGTGGTAGTAGATGATTATCTGATGAAAATTTCTCACATAATGCGCGCCGAGGAATGGATTCCCAGCGCTGGAAAACATATCTTGATTTACGATGCATTGGGTTGGGAGGCACCGAAATTTGTCCATTTGCCTATGATACTGGGACCGGATAGGTCGAAATTATCCAAACGGCACGGTGCCACCGCAATCACAGAATTCGAACAGCAGGGCATTCTTCCCGAGGCTATGTTCAATTTCCTATCATTGCTGGGGTGGTCGCCTAAAGATGATACCGAAATAATGAACAAGGAAGAATTGATTAGTCGGTTCGATATAGATGGTATCAATACTGCTGCATCGGTGTTCGATTTTGATAAACTTCGATGGATGAATGGCGAATATATTCGACGGATGACTCCAAAACAATTGACCGCAAGGTTGAAACCATATTATGAAAAATGGGGATGGTGCACTGCCGATAATCCCTGTGATGATGAATATCTCGATAAGGTTTCCCAAGCTATGCAGGAACGATTAAAAGTATTCACCGATATGAAAGAGTTGGGATATTATTTCTTTACCGAACCTACCGAATACGACCCCAAGGGAGTAAAAAAGAATTTCAAACCCGAGGTTGCCGATTGGTTAAATGAACTCGCTAATCGTTTCGATTCGTTGTCCGAATGGGATAAGCCCAATCTCGAACAACAGACAAGAGATTTTGCCAATGAAATGGATGTGGGTGCGGGCAAAGTAATTCATCCCATAAGACTGGCGGTATCCGGACTGAGAATGGGTCCCGGTCTATTCGAATTGTTGGAAATAGTGGGCAAGGAAAAAGTAATAGCGAGATTGAAACGCGCTGCAAATTGGATAAGAGAAAACATAAATTAAATTCCCTTATAGCACCATTTGGATGATTTGCTAATTATGTGATAAATAGGATTGCCTGAAATAACTATGCTCTCGGCTGTAAGAACTCGATAATATTATTTAATTCTGAAAATAATCGGTTGTTGCCATCGAACGCGAACTCTGCGGTCTCTTTGCTGACCTGGAGTAAACTTCCATTTGTATATCGCATTAAGAGCTGCTTGTTCAAAAATTCCTTCCGGTTTTGCTTGAATTATTTTTGCGCTTCCAGGAAGAACACTGCCGGTAGTATCTATAACAAATTCCACAATAACCGCACCCTCCAAACCAGAACGTTTCGCGATATCGGGATATTGGGGATCTGGTCTGCTAACCACAGATGGTTTTATTTCCACCTTGACATACTCTATTTCCTCGATTTTAGCAGGTGGTGGTGGTGGCGGCTCTTCCACATCTAAATCTGTATCTGCGATAGTAACAGTATCGGCTTCTTCCTCCTCCTCGACCTCGATTACCTCGGCTGCTTTAGGCTTCGGTGCCTCCTGCTTCTTTATTTCCTGCTTGGTTATAGGTATATCCTCCACCTCAATAGATGTCTGATATTCCTGCACCTTCATAGGCTTAACTCGAACCTCGGTGAATGTCAAAAACACCAGGATTAATATCAGCAAAGTGATAATAATTGCCTTCCTTTTCACCAAAGGAATCCAGGTCCTCAAATCTGCTTTAGGGTCGATATATTTCATTATATTTGCCTCCCCTCCATAAGGGTAGCAAAATTAACTCTCAATGCATTAGCCTTTTTTAATTCCTCCAGCAATCGTGCCACTACACCATATTTTGCGTGCTTATCTGCTCGGACAGAAACTATCGTAGCTGGATTTTCCTGCATTTTCTTATTCATCAGCGGCGCAACTTTTTCCAATTTCATAGGCATATCGTCGATATTTATGTTATTTTGAGCGTCTATCCATATATGAGTTATCATTCGCTTTCGTTCTATTTTCTTTGTAGCCTTGGCAGCCGGCAATTCCACTTTTAGTCCCTGATATTGTTTGAATACTGTGACAGACATAAAGAATATCAGCAAAAGGAACACTATATCTGCGATAGATGCAGTAGGAATTTTTGGTGAACTTTTATGTTTTGATTTTACTTCCATCGTTCTCCCTCAATAATAATATAACGATTTCGGATACAAAAATCAACCCCTCGAGGTTAAAAAACTGGTGTAGCTAATGAAATTCTCTCCTTGAAATCGGGGTTTTCTTCCTTCAAATCTCCAAAAGCGAGTTTTATCTCGTCCAATACATTTACCATAGAATCGTATTTGGCATTAGCATCGGTGACCAATGATACCACTAATTCCGGATTCTCTCGCAATCGCTTTTTTACTTTCTCTCTAACTGCGTCCGGAGAAATCACTTCTTCTCCTATCAAGATTTCTCCTTTGGCATTAATATAAACAGAAAGAACTCTATCCTTGGTCAATTTTACTTCTTCACCAGGCGGTGGCAAAGTCAATCCCAATCCCTTATCGGGATTCATCGAGGTAGTCACCAAAAAGAATATCAGCAATAGGAATACTATATCAGCCAATGAGGCTGTGGGAATCTCTGCTTCCTTCGAGATGTGTTGTTTTTTCTGGAATTTTAATGCCATATTATTTCTCTGCCTTTCTCAATATTCCCATATCGATTAAATTTTCTATGAGTTGATTTGCGGAATCCTCCATATCCACTATCATTC
>QNEG01000128.1 GCA_003645115.1 bacterium
ATCGATACAATGGAGAGAGAAAAATATATCATATCTGCAGAATTTATATTCAAAAATAGAAATTTCTATTATGGAGCAGGTGGCGGATTTATGTGCAAAAATCTAAATTTCAAATACGATACCGAGAATATACTCGATTATAGTAAGTATAATGATTATTCCTCCTGGTTTCCGTTGATACTGAAATTTTCATATTTGAATAGAGATTATATCTGTCTAAAGAATATCGATAATTATAATCGTAAGGAGGATATACCAATAGGTTGGACTATATCAGGCAATATTGGATATAATTTATATAACTATCACAATGACAATATGATAGATAATGTATTATATGGAGTCAACTTTTCCAGCGCAATTATGAAATTAGGATATGCTGGATTATCACTGGATTTTCAGCGCAAATATGATTACTGCATTTTTGATGCAAAAGCACGATATTTTTTCCCTAATAATTCCGAAGTGAAATATCGTTTTGGATTTGGAATTGATTATATAGCATTGCGAGTGGACAATATGGACAGACAGTTGATAGCCGACGGCAGAAGCGGTTTTCGTGGATTCCCTGCCTATTATCAGGTGGGCACTCCCGATGAAAATCAACATTTCTTGAAAATGTCTGCACAGTTTAGATTATTTCCCGATTATGAATTATTAACTATCCGCCCAGGATTCACTATTTTCGCTGATTTCGGTGGAGCACAATGGAAAGATTATTCTAATTTACGCAATCGGTATTCAGATATTAACACTCATAATAATTGGGGATGGATGTGCGATTTCGGTATCAGCATACAGCTATGTTCTACTCGCTCATCCACAGGGAATATCAATCGGTTTGATATATCATATAATCCACAGACAAAAACAATCGGTTTCACAATCGATTCCGGCAGAGCATTGAATTTCTTCTTACCAATGACAATTTCTCCATTCCTTAATGAATAATTTTTTTTGTGTGGATATAGAGGCTTTCCAGCTCTCCCCTAACATTTGGACTTATAAGTGATGATTATCAATTCATCTAATATGTGGCAACAAAATCATCCTCATAGTTTGATGAATTCGAATTGGAAAGTTGCTTTTCCACATATTTCGCCAGCACATCGAACTCGATATTCACATAATCTCCAGACTTTTTCTGCGAAAGTGTAGTCCTTTTCAATGTATCTGGAATAATGGCACAACTGAAACTGGACTTGCTCGACCGCGCTACAGTTAAGCTAATGCCATCCACTGCGATAGAGCCTTTGGGAACGATATATCGGGAAAATTTACTATCATAATTAATTTTTAGTATATGTTGAGCGCCTAATTTTTCCAGTGTAACGATTTCACCTATGCAATCTATATGCCCCTGAACTATATGCCCATCCATAAAGGTTTCTGGAGTAATGGGCAATTCGATATTGACCAATTCTCCAAGATTCCTGTATTTGAAAGTGGTTCGCTGAATAGTCTCCTCCACCGCGGTAAAATATGCCATATTACCGGCTAATTTCTCGATAGATAAGCATACACCATCCACAGCGACACTGGAACCTTGTTTCAGTCTAGTATTGATAAATCCATCCCAGCAGATGACAAGTTTTTTTCCGCTATGAAATTTTTCCATACTTTCGATTACTCCCATTCCTTGTATCAATCCTGTAAACATTTTATCACCTCTATAATTTGACTATAAATTCTAATAATATACTCGTTCCAAAATCAATCCCTGCGGTGGTGCGACTCGATATTGGATAATTCGTTCAGCTCGGTTCAGCATATCTATAAAAATTTGCTCACTCCATTTCCCTCGAACAACTCCCAGCATAGCGCCAACTAACGACCTTACCATTTTATGGATAAATCTATTACCTTCGATTATAAAATGAATTTGTTTCTCCTGCAATATCCATTTTGCCATACTGATATTGCATATAGGTTTTTCAGGTAAATCCTTGATTATGGAAAATGCACTGAAATTGTGCTCGCCGATTATATGACCAGAAATTCGGTTCAATATATCCAAAAAATCATCACTCGGCATCATTATGTTCAACCACCACCCAAACCTTGCTTGTATTGGGTCTTTTTCCGTTAGAATTTTGTATCTATATCGCTTTTTTATAGCATCGAATCGAGCATGGAATCGCTCGGAAGTAATTCGGACACTATCTATTGCGATATCCTCGGGAAGCATCATATTAGCTCGTTTCAATATATCCTCGGGTTCAAATTTTCGATTAGCGGGAAATGATACACATTGTCCCAGCGAATGGACACCAGCATCGGTCCTGGATGCACCGATAGTATTTATCCGTGAATCCCATAATCGACTCAACACCTCCTCCAAGCTCCCTTGAATAGTGGGCAAATCGGGCTGTCTTTGCCAGCCATAATATTCAGTCCCATCATATTTTACTATGAGAATATATGTTACTTCTTTCATCGTAGTTTTGGCTACGGAGTTGGAATGGTAAAACATCCCTCCTCTGTGTAAACAGAATCGAGCACGATGACTACCGAGTCACCATCGTCAGTGGGTGTCCAAATTATCGATGCGGTATCTCCCGACCAGGATACATCACCAGAATCACCGGTAATATATATCGTATCCGCCGTTCCATCGTAATGATAGATATAGAGAGTAAAGTAAGTTCTGCTATGGTCGATAGTCTGTCCTGTGGTGTCATATACGATAAAATCCACATTTTGAGGTTCGCAGGAAGTGAATGCGAAACAATCGGGATAAGGGCAACCCAGATGGGTTATCGCTGGTGCGCAACAAGGTTGAATATCGAATGTCCAAACCGCCGTGGTTTCCTCACCACAGGGATTGGTGGCGATTACATACCAGCTATGGCTTACTACAGTATCAGAGTAATTGGACATTATCCCCATATCGTATGAATTCGTGGACAAATCATTTGCTTCCAATGCGCCATCGAAATACAGGTCATAAGTAATGGGAGTGGAACCGCTGGGGACTTCCCACTGCAGGACTACATTTAGACTACAATCAGCAGAGAAACCATTTGATGGCGAAATTAGATTGAATGGAGTGACCGGAACACAATCGGTGAAATAATAAGTGCAACATACTACTGTATCATTCGGACCACAATCTACTTCCTCCACTAAATCCTGAAAGTGAAAGCACAATTCCAATTCCACCGGGTCACCCACCAGGGAACGAATATCTCCCGCGAGGATATCGAACTGGACCTGCCAATCGCAATCGGAACAGGGGGGACAGTAATCCTCTGTGCAGGGCCATATTGCATCGATTCGGCATTGCTCACGAATTATATGAAAATTGGTCAACGGGAAACCATCATAGAAAATTAGACTACTGTCGGCGATAGTTCCGCAGACGCAGGATGGCGGGAATCCCTCGGGGTGAGTTTCTCTCCATAGCAGATGATATCCCAGTCCGGGCAGTCCTGGAATTCCAGGAATTTCAAATAATGAATCACCGCCGAATATTCCGCCATTGATTTCAAGATACACCGCATAGAAAATAGAAAATAATGCATCTTCGGACAATTCTCCCGATGCGTCCATTGGAGTCATTCCAGCACCCTCATCGTGGACACAGGCATCGAAATGTATTACAGTGGCATCATCGATTGTGGTCTCGCAAGCCGGAGACCAATTTGGACCATCATCGAACGCAGGGGGAGATTTATCGATAATCACCGAACAATGTTGACTATATCTCAATTCACATCCGCTGATATCGGTGGCTTCGGAAATATAAAATTCGATATAAGCACCATCGGAAAATGGCGGAGTCGCAGTATATGTCAATGTCTGATTGGATGGATTATATGACAATCTGGGGTCTGGATAACTGATGTATTCGCCATCCATATATACTACGATAGAATTGACATCGACTGGAAGACAGCCCTCGAATTGAAATACAACCTCATCACAGGCGGTATATCTACCGCAGTGGCGTGGCTGAATAACATTTGCATTTATACCTGGGCAATCGCAATTTTCCACAAACAAGCATCCCTGAATGGAATCGGTCATAGTATCCGCAGTTACATCGATCCAGAAACAATCATCACATCCGTGGCAATTGGGAACCTCTGTAATTTGCCAGGTAATAGTGTCGGATTCTCCGGCGGCGAGTGGTCCAGTATTTTGGATGGAATCTGCTGGGATATCCATTTCTATACAAGAAAATGGATTCAATTCTACCTGAACATCGGATAAATCAGTGCCGGATGTATTATCCAAAATAATAGTAATAGCAGTGTATTCAGCGATGTCATCGGCGACAGCTTCGAGAACTTCATCCATACTAACGCTGCCGATTTCGAACCATTGTCCACCGGTGGAAGTGCAGGCAGGCTCCATCGGATGCCCTGATGGACTTACCAGATATATAGAGGTGCTTTCAGCCTGCGCATACGAGATTAAATCGGAAAGAGTATATGTATCGCTATCCTCCTCTGTTTCATCGGTTAGAACAATCAGGACATGGTCGCAGGTATCGTTCCAATTGACACTATATCTATCGATAGCTTCAAAAGAGGCATCGATAGGTGCCTCGAACCCACCTTCGGCGCCTGTCAAATCAGCCATAAAATCAGAAAAATCATCGGCATCGGTAAAAAGAGTATCTCCAGCGGGAAAATTAGGACTATCCACAAATGTAACTATCCCGAACGAGCCCTCATAACCCTGTGATTCTATATTATATGCGAACTCGCCGATTTCTGTATATAGTTCTCCGATTTTATCCGACATACTTCCTGATGTATCCACCACGAAAATCACATCGACACAACCAGTCTCGGTGGAACAAATCACCGATTCTGTATACCACCAATCATCCAGAACTCCCTTGAGTGCGATATTAGGTGATGAAATAGTTAATTTCGTATTGGGAAGATATACCTGTCCCCATATAAATTCGACTGCACTGAATATTAAAATAAAAAGCAATACTTTGTTTAATCTATTCATATTCCCCCCTTCTTTTGGGAAAATAATATAATTGTAAAAATAATGCAAGATTATTTAATAATTTTTGTGGTATTGCACCAAGATTGTATTGTGGTATTGAAAAAAATAAATATAATAATATACAGGCAGATATTTGAAAACCGGGAGGGCAAAAATGAATTTATACCTCGTTCAACACGCCAGAGCAAAATCAAAAGAAGAAAATCCCGATAGACCATTAACCGAACAGGGTTATATCGATGCGGAGAAAGTAGCAAAATTTGTAGGAAAAAGTAATACAATCATATTGGATGTAATCTATCATAGTGGAAAAACTCGCGCTGGCCAGACTGCCGAAATATTCGCAAAATATTTAGCGCCAACCGATGGAGTAAAAGAATCCGATGGTTTGAAAGCACTGGATAATCCTGAAATCTGGGCAAATCGTGTGAAAGAGATGGAGCGGGATATTATGCTGGTGGGGCATCTTCCATATATGAGTAAATTAGCATCATTGCTTATATCAGGAAACCAAGAAAATAAAGTAGTGGAATTCCAGAAAGGTGGTATAGTCTGTCTATCTGGTGATGACAATGGAAACTGGAGTCTGCGGTGGATGATAATTCCTGAATTATTGTGAAAT
>QNEG01000129.1 GCA_003645115.1 bacterium
CGCAAAAATTATATAAAAATTCAATGCTTGACCTTGTTAGTTTTATAATTTATAATATTAGTTTAAATAATCGAAAAATGGGAGAAAGCACATTTTCTTTCTATCGATGATTTAAAATTTTCCCGAAAAATTCAGATTTTGAAATGGAGAAAAAATAAAATGGAAGATTACATAACAATAGTAGGTGCGCGAGAACATAATTTAAAAAATATCTCATTGAAAATACCCCGCAATAAATTGGTATTGATAACTGGATTATCGGGTTCGGGGAAAAGTTCACTCGCTTTCGATACTCTATATGCCGAAGGACAGCGCCGATATGTGGAATCGCTTTCTGCTTATGCTCGACAATTCCTTTCGCTGATGGAAAACCGGATGTGGATAGGATAGATGGACTCTCTCCAGCAATAGCTATCCAACAACGAAAATCCTCACACAATCCTCGCTCCACTGTAGCTACTACCACCGAAATATATGATTATCTTCGCGTGCTGTTTGCTCGAGTGGGAACACCTCACTGCTGGGAATGCGGTCGCCCGATAGAACGCTGGACTGTTCAGGGAATAGTGGATGAAATACTGAAAATGCCCGCAGGACACAAGATTATGATTATGGCACCATTGGTTCGTGGAAGAAAGGGTGAATATAAATCTCTATTCGAAAATCTGCAAAAGGAAGGATTCCTGCGGGTTCGAGTCAATGGTCAAATAAAAACTATGGATACTCCGATTCATCTGCAAAAACATAAAAAACATACTATCGAATTGATAGTGGATAGATTAACCGTGGAGGAGAAATATCGCAGGAGACTCGCCGAATCCGTGGAAACAGCGCTATCCTATGGTGATGGTCTGATAATAATATTGGATTATGATACCGGCGATGAAAATTTATTTTCCGAGAAAATGGCATGCCCACGCTGTGGCACCAGCCTGGAGGAATTGTCGCCGAGAATGTTCTCCTTCAATTCACCTTATGGTGCTTGTCCGACTTGCTCTGGGCTCGGTGTCCAGATGCGAATCGATTCTGAACTAATAATCTCCGACCAGAAATCTTCTCTAATCGAGGGAGCGATAGCAGCCTGGCGCGACCCGGTGGGAACATGGTATTTCTCTCAACTCAAAACATTATCTAAAAAATATGGCATACCACTACACAAACCTTGGAATGAACTTTCCGAGGAACACAAAAATATTATTCTGTATGGAGACAACGAGGAAATCGAAGTGGAATATTCTCGCTCTGGTGGTCGCCACGAGGGTGTATGGCGAGGAATATATGAGGGAGTAATCCCCAATCTCGAACGCAGATATCGGCAAACGGATTCCAGTGGAGTTCGTTCCTGGATCGAACGATTTATGGTAGCCGAACCCTGTTCACAGTGTCAGGGTTCTCGATTGAGACCGGAATCGCGAGCAGTTACTGTGGCAGGAAAACAAATTCATCAAATATCCGCTATGTCCATAGAACAGGCGGATGCATTTTTCTCGGATATTATGGAAAAACTTACCCCAGTTCAGCAAGAGATAGCCTCACAGGTGGTAAAGGAAATTTCTGATAGATTGAATTTCCTGAACAAAGTGGGAGTGGGTTATCTAACATTGGACAGAATCACACATACACTTTCTGGTGGTGAGGCACAGCGAATTAGTCTTGCCACACAAATCGGCTCTCGACTGGTGGGAGTATTGTATATACTCGACGAACCTACAATAGGACTTCACGCCAGAGACACCGATATGCTAATAAGCACATTGGAGAAACTTCGCGACCTCGGAAACACAATAATAATAGTGGAGCACGATAGGAATACAATCGAGCGAGCAGATTATATAGTAGATTTAGGACCTCGCGCTGGAGTTAATGGCGGAAATATAGTAGCCACCGGAAATCTGGAGCAAATATCTAAATCGGAGAAAAGCCTTACCGGACAATACTTAACCGGCAAATTGAAAATTCCGGTTCCCCAGAAACGGCGGACTGGCAATGGCAACAAATTGATTATAAAAGGAGCAACAGGACATAATCTGAAAAATATCACCGTAGAATTCCCTCTGGGAAAATTTATTTGTATTACTGGAGTATCCGGCTCGGGAAAATCTACATTGATAAACGAGACATTATATCCAATATTGGCTCGACACTATCATCGTGCACATTTGAAAGCACTTCCGTATGCCGCCATCGTGGGAATGCAATATCTGGATAAGGTTATAGATATAGACCAATCACCTATCGGGCGAACACCACGAAGTAATGCCGCCACATACACGAGTGTATTCACTCCAATTCGCGAACTATTCGCCTCATTGCCAGAATCGAGAGCGCGAGGATATAAACCTGGCAGATTCTCATTTAATGTGAAAGGCGGAAGATGTGAAGCCTGTCAGGGTGCAGGTGTAATCAAATTGGAAATGCACTTCCTGCCGGATGTATATATTCGCTGTGAAGCTTGCAAGGGAAAGCGATACAATCGAGAGACACTGGATATAAAATTCAAGGGGCGAACTGTCGCCGATATACTGGAAATGACAGTAGATGAAGCTATGATAATGTTCGAGAATATTCCCCCAATAATACGGAAATTACAACTTCTACACGATGTAGGTTTAGGCTATTTAAAACTTGGGCAACCAGCACCTACTCTATCCGGCGGTGAGGCTCAGCGAGTGAAACTATGCAAGGAACTATCACACATCGCCACAGGAAATACATTGTATATCCTCGATGAGCCTACGGTGGGACTTCACGCATACGATGTGAAAATCCTGCTGGAAGTTCTGGATAGATTGGTGTCCAAGGGCAATACTGTAATAGTAATCGAGCATAATCTGGATGTAATCGCTCACTCCGACTGGATTATCGATCTGGGACCGGAAGGTGGAGAAAAAGGCGGTAATGTAGTCGCCACTGGAACCCCGGAAAAAATAGCATCGAACCCGAATTCATACACTGGAAAATTTCTGCAAAAAATACTTCGATGATAAACAATCGATATGCCTATTCTTGTGATGAATTCAGAATTATAAATTGACACATCTATGATTGCAGAATATTTTGTAAATTATTCGCATTAACACAAATAAGCAGTCAGGAGGCAAATATGTCGAAACTCACATACGATGATGATGCACAAGCAGCAGAACTGCTCAGCAAATCTGCGGGGACTATAAAGCAACAAATCGCTCAAAGAATAGTGGGACAGGAACAGGTTATAGAGGAATTGTTGATTGCATTACTGTCCGGTGGACATATATTGCTTATCGGTGTTCCTGGATTAGCCAAGACACTGATGATATCCACACTCGCCGAGGCATTGGAATTGAAATTCTCCAGAATCCAGTTTACTCCCGATTTGATGCCATCCGATATCACTGGCACCGAGGTTCTGGAACAGAATCGCTCCACTGGAGAACGGTTCTTCCGATTTGTCAAAGGACCAGTATTCGGGAATATAATTCTTGCCGATGAAATAAATCGCACACCGCCGAAGACACAAGCTGCATTACTTCAAGCGATGCAGGAACACGAGGTTACCGCTGGCGACCAAACTTATAAACTTCCCGAGCCATTTTTCGTGCTGGCGACTCAAAACCCTATCGAGCAGGAGGGAACATATCCATTGCCAGAGGCTCAACTGGACAGATTTATGTTCAATGTGAATATCGATTATCCGAGCGATGATGAGGAAGTAGAGGTAGTAAAACGCACCACTGGCGCTATGGAAGCCGAGGTGAAATCGGTTCTCTCTGGCGAGGATATACTGGAGTTGCAGAAGTTGGTGCGAAGAGTTCCTGTATCAGATAGATTGGTAGAATATTCAGTAAAATTGTCTAATAAGAGTCGTCCCCAGCGGTCAGATATGGAATTTGTGAAGAAATATGTTCGTTGGGGCGCTGGACCACGAGCCAGTCAATATCTTATACTCGGGGCAAAAACGCGAGCTGTCCTGTATGGAAGATTGACACCGGCTATAGAGGATGTTCGAGCGGTCGCATATCCAGTATTCAGACACAGGATTATCACATCGTTTAATGCCGAGGCTGAGGGAATCAGCACCGACCAGATAATCGCCAGAATATTGGAAAATGTGGAAGAATAATATTTATTTCATAATCTGTATAAAGTCAATTACTTCTGATTTTTTTGTTTAACTCCCCTGCTCTATTACGCAACTGTCTGAATATTTCAAACTTATCCGGATTATCTACCAGTGGATATATGGATTTATTGGTGAGTAATGGGTCGATATGGGGGGAGATATATCCCATATTCACTGCTCGCTGAAATTCTGCGGTGCGATGTATCGGAGAAAATGAAGTCAGTCGAATATTTATTCCCAAACTGTGCACGAACTCCATACTCTGCTCCACTTCAGAAATCGGTTGTCCCGGCAGTCCCATTATCACATAAGCGGAAATATCCTGTGGTTCATATCCAGCATCCATTAGATTCCGCACCGCTCGGGCAAGGTCAAAATTATTCACTTTGGAACAAATATCTTTCTGGCGAGCCAAATTCGATGTCTCGAAACTCAATCTAACCGTGCGGAAATTGCTCTCAAACATTAAATTAGCCAGTGTTTCATCTATCTGCCGAGCAAACAATCCATTGGGCGAATGCAAACGAACATCGATATTCCTTTCCAGTAATCCTTTCAATATCGGTTCGATATGCGTTTTCTTGTTAATAAATAACGCATCGTCATAGAAAGCGAAATCCTTTAATCCAAATTTTTCATAATGATATTCGAACTCGGCAAGCACATTATCCACACTGCGCTGGCAGAATGGCATAGAAACCATTTTCTGCGCACAAAATGAACAATTATATGGACAGCCACGCGAAGTCAATATCACCAGATAATCGAGATGATTTATCAAACTAAAATCGGGGAATGGATAATCGTCCAGAGATTGTGGCAATTTTGATTCATCCAATGAAATATCAAAGATTTCCGATAGCAATCGAATAATCTTTATCTCGCCGGGACCGGTTATAATATAATCCGGCTGAATAATTTTTTCTGCGTGCTCTGGAATTATAGTAGAATATATTCCACCGAGTATAATTGGCACATCTGCCAGATGCTCACGAACCAGTTCCACCACGCGTTTCACTCCCGGATACCAGTATGTCATAATCGATGTCACCAGCACCGCATCAGAATCAGAATGTTTCTGCAATAGTTCTATAAAATTGCTTTCTGCAATTCCATATCTGGCATAGTTGCGCGGAATATGTTTCAATATCTTCGGTTTTTCTATAACATTCCGATTGAATTTCCCAGTGCCATATTGTTTTACCTTGGGTTTCACTCCTGTAGCATATTTATCCAGACAGTCTATGAAACCGACTGAATACCCGAACTTTTTCAGCATAGATGCTATATACAGCAATCCCAGTGGCTTACTCCACAAATCGTAGGCGGTAAAATCGTATATCCAGGGATTTATCAAAAGAACTTTTTTCATAGGGGAAATATATAATTTAGTTTATTCATTTAACAAGTATCCTTTCCAACATCGAAATTCAATGTTTTTCTAATTATATCCAATCTATGAGATTGAATTACTATGCATTGATTAATTA
>QNEG01000130.1 GCA_003645115.1 bacterium
AGTTATTATATATTAACAAATAACGAAGGGAGAATATGAAAAAAGTCGATGATAAGAAATTCTTGCGAGGATTCCTCATATTCATCATACCGTTGATATTGCTAATCACGGCGCTGGATAGAGGTGGAACCGACCCTAATACAAAGGAAATGTTATCCATTCTACTTTGGGGAATAGGAATTATGGTTCTGTGGGGATTGCATAAGCATTTTAAAATCCCAATCATTCCAGCAATTTCTTGGTTCGCATTCTGGTGCTGGGGAACTTTTACCATAATATTTTCATATTCTCCTGATGCCACCTTGCGATTCGCAATTCAATTCGGTTCAATTATCGCATTTGCCTGGGCTATTTATAATATCGCTGAAAAACCTTTGTGGAAATTTTTCAGGATGTTCTATATAACTGTGGCAATAATACTCGCTATCGGATACATTTTCCTGATGGGCGCAAAATTCGGGCTGTTCGTCGGAAAACACGATATGATGTTTCACTTTATATCCACATTCTACTGGAAAAATCCTGCCGCAGGATATTTGATACTGTTGATACCCATACTTTTTGTCCTGACAAAAAGTGACCCATCCAAAGGATGGCGAATATTTTATTGGATTCTCTCCATAACCGCATTCACTGCATTACTGCTAACACGCTCACGAGCAGGATGGTTAGCTTTTACTATTGCTGTGATTTTGGGAATAATTATTTCATTCCGAATTGCAATTAAATATCTAAAATCTGTGATAGTAACACTATTGGTAGGTTTTATCCTGGCAGGGGTTATTATGCCCCCCAGTTGGATAGTGGGCAGGATTGCACAAATCGGTGAAGTTACAAAAGAAAAACCCGAAGAACCTGTTCAGGAACGCTGGATGATGCTGGATATGGGTATTCGAGCTATTGCCGAAAATCCCATTACAGGTGTGGGAATGAATGGATTCAAAATCGCATATCCACATTTTTTGAAAAGTTCTCATTATCTCTCCAGTCATTTACATAACCAGTATATTCAATATGCTGCCGAGGGCGGATTGCCAGCATCGATACTATTCCTGTGCGCTATCATCAGTTCTGTGGTGATTATTTTCATTTCCGCTCGAAAATCAAAACAATCTATATTATGGGCAATCGGAATAGGAACGCTCGCCTATTCCATACACATCGGGCTCGATTTCGACTGGCAATTCTGGGGAACTACTTTGCCATACTTTACTCTAATCGCAATCGGACTGAGAAATGCATATAATCCAGATGCATTTAATATAAAGACTTTCTGGAAAATTATTTTCACTATCTTGCTGGTATTGGGTTTCTTATTCTCTACCATTATCGCTATCGCCTGGACATTCCACAGCAAGTATGAGGCAGAACTAAGCATAAGCAAGCAAAAAGAATTACTTAAGCTAAGTTCTAAATTCGCTCCACTGTCGGCATATTTCAAATACGAGTTAGCGATGTTGGAAAAGATGTCCGGGAATAGAGAAAATGCACTCCATATTATGGAAAAAACACATTCATTGGAACCGAAAAATATTCAGATTTCCTATGATTATGCGATGTTGCTTTATGAAACTAACCCTGATAGCGCGATAAAAATTATGCTGAATACCCTAAAAAGTGCACCTTATGTTCTTCCAGAAAAGCAACTCGAATTGGCGAATTATCTCAATCTATCCGATGATAAAAAAAATGCTAAAAGCATTCTGGAGCAGATGGCGTTGAACTTTTCCACAGACCCGGAAGTCCGATATTCGGCACGCACGGCGAGTTTTAGATATATTATCGCTCGAGCATTGGAATATCTTGCCGATATGGAAAGCGAACAAAAAAATTATACCCGAGCGGATAGTTTATATGCACTATCGCATAAACTGGGCTGTCCCAGACACAATGACCAGTTGGCGAAAATATGGGCAATAGATACTCCAGCACCAGAATGGATTGTGTATGAATTAATCGATGCGGTGAATGTAAATGATACACTAAGACTGCGTGAAATCATCGCCGATACTGCTATGGTAAAATTGTCACCGGGGGTGGAAATCTATCTGGAGCGAATTATGGATGTGAAAATAAATATGCTGGAGGAAAAGGCGAAAGTTAGCGCATTAGTATTAAAATGCCAGGGAAACCGTGTCCATTCTGGGTTTGAATTTTTTGATTTGGTGCTCACTGAAGATGGCTGGAAAATTAAATTTTAATTATATTTCTCAAGAAACCAAAATAGATAAACAGAAAACTGGGGGAAATTTATGAATAATCAAGTATTCGGGCGATTCGAAATAATCGCGGAATTGGGAAAAGGTTCATTCGGCACGGTGTATTCCGTAATCGATAGGGCTGATGGCAGAGAACTCGCACTCAAAGTGTTCACTCCACGCTGGGTTAGACCTCATCTTATCGAACGATTTCGCAGAGAATTCGCGCTGGTAGCCAGAATGCCTCATCCCAGAATTGTTCAGGTGTTCGATTTTGGTCAGGAAGCAGATAAATATTATTTCACTATGGAACTACTAAAGGGAAAGACTCTGGAGGAAAAAGAACCCACCCAGGAAGAAGCATTAAATATATTGTGTGATGTCGCTGAAGGATTAGCATTCATACACAATCGCGGGATTTTGCACCTAGATTTAAAACCGGGCAATATATTTATCGACCCAGAAGAACAAAAAGCAAAAATCGGCGATTTCGGGCTGGCTCGAGCAATCGGTGAAAGTGAGGAGATGGCTTCGGGAACTGTCGCATATATCGCACCAGAAATATTGAAAGGTTATCAGGCAGATATGCGCGCAGACCTCTATTCTCTCGGTGTTATCGCTTATGAAATGTTCACCGGACATAATCCATTCCTCGGCGAAAGTATTAGCGAGAGTATAAATTTGCAATTGAGTCTTCCTATTAGTGAGGGCGATTTGGAAGGTGTCCCCGATGAATTTCGCGAAATTTTATTATCCTTGTTGAGCAAGGATCCACAGAAGCGCCCACATAATGCTTATACTGTATGGCGTAATATCGCCGATTTATTGGGACGCCCAGATGACACCCAATTACGAGCAAGATTCCTTCCACAATCCACTCTCGCTGGTAGAGATGAAATAGTCACTCACGCTGAACAACTATTACCCACTATAAATGGGAAATACGGCTGGTGCATTATGGGGGAAAAAGGAATTGGATATACCAGAATACTCAACGAAATGAAAATAATCGCTCAACTGGCAGGGTTTTATCCCATTGTGGTATCTCCATACAATTCACTGGAATCGTTGATAATGCAATTATTATCCTGGGAATTCGGTAATCCTTTAAGGAGACATCTGCCAATCTTACTATGCGCAACACCAGCATTGACCAATCACCCCACTATGGCTAATATCGGAGTTACTAAAAGTTCATTCGAACCGAGCAGTGATGATATCGCAGCTCATCTGTTAGCACTATTGGAGGAAATTTCCCATATTAAACCACTTTTGATTATGTTCGAGGATGGAGTTCCCAAAAAGCTAATCGATGCTATCTGTCAGAGACAGGGAATTGGAAAAATATTGACTATAGCAAAAAACATTTCTACCGATGATATACAAATACCTGCGGAATCATCCGAACTGACACCACTTACATTTGCCCATATTCATATTTGGGTTAGTTCTACACTTGGTGCAGTAGATGGTCTAAATGATTTAGTCGGGCACATTCAGCGCGAAAGCGATGGTCTGCCCAGAAAAATCGACTCTACATTAAAAGAATTAGTCAGTGAGGGATTTCTGGTTCCCGGTGCAGAAAGATGGAGCTTTTCATTGGCTCGAAAAGAAAAAATTACCGCTATGGCATCGCCCGAAATACTGCAATCCGCGTTGAAATATATGGCACTTGTCCCCGATGGATTGCCGTATAGTGCATTAGTTCAGCTTATCGGCGATGAATGGGCGCCAATAGCAGCATCGGAATTGCTGGCGAGTGGGAAAATCGATGAAAGAGAAATATGGAATTCACTGGTCTATGTCCTCAACGAGCCCCAATTAGCCGATAGCATATTGCCAGAAGATGAACAAGAACTGAAGGAATTGAAAATCAAAGTGGCGGAAGCTCTGGTAGGATTATCATCGCAACCAGAATTTGTGCTATGTGGAGCGAAATTGTTTTATGATGCCGAAAATCCAGAAGATGCGTTAAAATATGCTCGCTCCATAACCAAACAATTACGAGCTAAATATAGACTGGATATGCTATTGAAATCTTATGACCTGATTCAGAAATGTGCTGAAGAATTAAACGACGACGAATTGTGGTTTCGAGTGGTTAAGAGGAAAGCATATACATTGGACTCTATAGGGGCACTTGAGGAATCTATTGCGGTGTATCGTTTACTGTTGGCAAATGTGCGAAAGGTGCCCGACTTGCAACGGGAAGCATCAGTCCTGATAGATTTAAGCGGAGTGCTCAGTAAGGTGGAAAACTATGAGGAAGCGCATTCCTTGTTAAACGAGGCATTAGAATTTTCTCGCCAGATAGGCGATGCTCGCCTCGAGTTGTTCGCATTAGTCAATATAGCCGCTACTATGCAGGCACAGGGCGATTTCACCGAAGCGGCGAATATTTTCTGGCAGGCGAGAAATATCGCCACTCAACTGCAGAATAATGCCGCATTGGTGGCTATTGAAGTTAATTTGGGATTGATATTGATAGCTCAAGAAAGATATACTCAAGCACTGGATAGATTACTTGCCGCCGCATCTATCGCAGAAAATGAAAAACTTTACGACCAGAGATTCGAATCATTACTGGCGTTATCCAGAGTTTACCGAAGACTGGGCAATATCGAATTAGCTCGAAGGACTATATCCGAGCTAAAAGAATATACTCATCTTCCAATACACAGAACTCGGGTGAAAATGGAACAATTATTTGTGGATTTATATGGTGGGACATTGGAAAATCCACAGGATGCTCTAAAAGAAATTATCCCCGATTTGAAATCCTTATCGAAATCATCCTATAATATAATTATGCAATCCATATTACCGTTCGGCATTTTATCTGGGATACCGGCATCGGAATTCAATAATATGCCATCCATTCCCACGGATAAATATGCGGAAAAGCTATGGGAATCTATAATGTCATTCGAATCGGGACAATACGATACCGCCACAGAAAGTGCTGAAAACCTGATAAATACTATCAAATATTTAGGTGATATGGCAGAGATGTGGTGTTCGTGCGGGCATATAATAGCATCATCATTGCCACCACAGCAAGCAGCAAATAAATTGGAAAAATTGTTGGAAAAATCACCAAAGGATTTCTTCGTGCAGGCTTATTTATGGCAGAAAATCGCAGAAATATATTCACAGAAAATACCCAATCCTGACAAGGGACAGCAAGCATTGAATAAAGCGCAAGAATTCTATTCCAAATTGGACAATCGAGCAAAGTTGAGCGAACTGGAACACATTACAGATTATCTTCGAGGAAGCCGCTATGGCGGAGATGCTGGATTATTGCTGGAAGTAGCCAAGACATTTACATCTACATTAGAATGGGAAGATTTGGTGACAGTGATTCTGGATAG
>QNEG01000131.1 GCA_003645115.1 bacterium
CATATATTCTCAATTTTTGAAGTTCGTTATTGTAATAACATGATGCTGTAGCCCAGTCTCCTGTTGGATCATCAGAACCTACCGGAGAAATTACCGGTAATCTAATGCATCCACCACCAGCAGCACCAGTGAAATATCCAGAATATTTGGGGCTAAACCCATACACTCCATATTCGTTGCCAGCCCCATGCACTCCATAGTCTCCAGTACCCAGAACACCGATATCATTTGCTGAAGAACCACGAACACCGATATCATTTGTTGAATAACCATAAACACCGATATCATTTGTTGAAACACCCCAAACACCGATACTATCTGTTGATTTACCATATACCCCCACATTATCACTAATTGCATATATTCCATAACTTGCCGATGGGGATTTATACGCTCGAATGCTGTCATTCCCGATTATTCTGGCGTATGTTCCGGTGCCGTCGTCCTCCCATTGTCCGGTGCCCGATCCACCCGGTTCTGCCCATAGGAATCCTCCACTGCCTGAATCGTAAGTTAGAACATAACTATCCGTTGGATCGTTGGTCACATTCAGATCGGATTCCAGAATTGTTCCATCGGTAATTTCTTCGGTCTCGATTGTATTACCCAGTGTAGCGGAGAGTGGGTCAGTTTCGGTGCCATCGCCGGTAATGGAGATGCCATCGGTTTGTATGGCACCACTACTTATTATGTAAGCGGTATCTGCATATACTGCAGAGTCTGCATAAGTTGCGGTATCTGCATAGATGGAACGAAATGCATAAGGTGTGGATACCAATGGCTCGCGGGGTGAGAGAATTTCACCTTCCACCTCCAACTCTATCCAATAAGTGTCATCGAATGCAATGTCCAGAGTGGTAATAGAACCGAGTATTACATCGAATAATCCATTCACGATAGAGACACTGTTGATTCCAGAATGTGCTTCTGTCCAGAGCGGTGTTCCCCCCGATTCAACATCGTAAATCCTGAATGTGATATCATAATTTCCCTCCAGTGCAACTCCATCTGTATCGGTCAATTTAGCCTGATAGTTTAACATTTTCGGCACAGTGGAAGCAAAAATTAGTTGAATCATAATAATCGCTATCAATCCGCATATTTTTTTCCACATTTTCCAACCCTCCTGTTAGTTTGTTTATTACCATAGTTGATGTATTCTATATAGTTTGTATGTTTCCGATGATGCTTTTTGAGGACCATTCAAATCGAGGAGAATTAAATTCCATTCGGTTCCATCCCAGCGTAAGATTTGCCCTGGTTGTGTTCCATCAGACATTTTATCGGGAGTGATAGAATTATCGGGAACATTCAGTGCCCAGGGTGATGCCCACAATCGTTCTCGCCCGATTAGTTCCACTCCCTCGATTATCACTTCAAGCCATAATTCATTATGTGATGCTACTACAGTATCTATTCTCAACCCCAGGGTGTCAGAGAATATGCCATTATGGACTTCCACTGTGTGGGACTCTTGTTCCCATAGTAAAGCATCGGGGTATTCCGAATCAGCACTATTATATATTCTATAGCCGATTTCATATTCGCCGTTTACAGGGAAACCATCCTGATAAAGTTTTCCCTGATATCCTATTACTCTGGGGACATCGTTACCAGATACTATCTGGAGAAAACCGAGTAGGAAAATTATCGATGTGATATTTCTCATAACCTCCTCTCATTTTCTGGAATTAGCTATTTGCTCGATTTTTTGTATAGTCAATTGTGATGCCTTTCCCCATAGTGAATCGAATGCAAAAATTTGTAGTGCGATAAGTTCCCTGTTTTCACTGAATAAAGAGGTAAGATGTTTGGGTTCCACATTCTGTCTGATAACGGTAAGACTGGCGAAATCATCTAATATTAATAATTTAGCGGGCGCCTTTTCAATATGTTTTACTATCACACCATTTTCTATATATTTTACACAATCTTTTGCAACCTGCGGATTTTTCAACACCGCATCCTCGAATATTATCCTATTATCGATTCCTTTTTCACTGTATTCTGCGATTTCCTGTTCAGCCGATTTATATACTACCAGAAGTGGATGGCGAACTATATTCCTTATTATGGATTTAGTTTTGGACAGGCATCTATCGATAATTCTTTGCGTGGTGGCGATTCCTCGAACTATCATAATATCATTTTCATTATCCAGAGAAATTGGATTACTCTGATATAATTTCTCTGCCTGTTCGGTAATTTCCTGCGCAATAGATGGCAGTTCTCGGTTTAGTTTGCGAATTTTATCCAGTCTCTCATCAATTATCGGACCCAGTGCTTGTTTCGGTGGTAATGGACTCAATCGTAATGGATTGCCAGATATTTCCGCTATCAATCCCTTTTGCAAAAGCCTTTTCATTATGGAATATGCAGTAGTCCTGCCGATACCAGCCACTTCTGCGCATTCCTCTACTTTCGCCTTACCGAGTTTTAGCAATGCATAGTATAGCTTTGCCTCTCCCTCGTCTAACCCGAAGTTTTGTAATAACTTTTCCATAGTCTCCCCATTTGTTATTCATATTGAATGACAAATTCAATATAAACACCCTGAATCTTATGTCAAGTTTTTTTTGAAAAAATTTTTCGCTACAAAGAAATTTGCGATTTATATCGGGGACTATAACTTATTTTGTAATTGATATGGAGGTAATAAATTATCTCCCCTGCATAGAAAAACAAAACACGGGGAGGTTTCAAATGAAACAGATTTCGGGACAGTTGAAACAATATTTGCGCATATCAGAAGAATAACACATTGGTTCGGCGCATTCAATAGCATAAACAGTGTCAGAAAACTGACCACCCTGCCAGTTCTCGAAATTACACAAAATTAATTGCAAACTCGAACTATAAAAAATTCTTGCTTTACGCCCCAAAAAACATAATTTTGCAAAGATAGAAATATTCAAGGGGGATAAATATGAAATGGAAAAAAATAATTATTATGGTATGTGTAATTGGATTGGTAAATATAATTTTCGGTCAGGAAAAATCGAAAAATACCCAAAAAGTAACTCCCGATTTGTTCGTGGAATTGTATGTGGAATTGTCCATAGCAGCGGAGCAATTTCTGGAGGACAGCGCTAAATTGGTTCAGGTTCAAGATAGTATTTTCGATAGTTTCAATGTGACACGCCAAAGCTTCGATGAATTTCGCCAGGAAATGGATAAAGAACCAGAGAAGTGGAACGATATCTGGAAACAAATAGTGGATAAACTGGAGGAGAAAGACCGATTGGATAAGAAATCTCCTGTGGAATCGGAAGAAAAGAAAACAAATAAAAATCCAGAATTAAATTCTGAGGGAGAAGATGAATAAGCCAGGTTTCCTCTCTTCTTGCCGAATAGAAAATCTCGACGATTACGAATGGAATATCTTAGTTGACCCTCATCTCTCTGGTGGGGAAAATATGGAACGGGATAGACTATTGCTAAAATGGGCATATTGCAGTCCCGATGCCAAACCGATTCTTCGCTTCTTTATGTGGAACCCACCAGCAATATCGATAGGATTTATGCAAAGTATGAATGATATCGATACCCAAAAATGTAGTTCCGCTGGAATAGATGTGGTTTGTCGTCCCACTGGTGGGCGAGCGATATTTCATCACACAGAATTTACCTATTCTGTGACTATTCCGCCGAGCCATCCACTGGCAAAATTATCTGTCCTCGAGACTTATAATGAAATAAGTCTATGTCTGGCTCATGGATTGCAAAATTTAGGAATAAAAGCAACACTCTCGCCAGGAAATTTTAGTTCAAAGAATAATAGGAATCCATCCTGTTTTTCATCTACTTCCCGATATGAATTGGTGGTGAATGGGAAAAAAATAGTGGGTAGTGCTCAAAGAAGAAAGCATAATGCGTTGCTTCAACAGGGTTCCATTATGACTGGAGAACAATATATTCAAATCGCAGATTTTCTGACCGTCGATAATGATATAGTTAGAAATGAATTGCTTAATCATAGCACATATATAGAAAAAGAATTGGGCTATATTCCGTCGTATGAAGATTTTACTGAGGCTATTATTGCTGGATTCAAAAAAGCTTTCCGAGTATCTGGGAGTAAATAAATTGTTCACCGATTAGCTATTTTAGCCGATGCGAATATTGATAATAAACTTTTATGGCATTATCTATTGCCAATTTTCCTGAATTATAATATAATTGTGATGGAAAGTTAAATTTATGATGAACAGTTCTGTGAAATCGAGATTTTATCCCGAGATATTAAACGGAGTGTGTTAAAAACTACTGACAATGTCATTGCGCAGTATTACTTCGTCTATTCAATCTCCCGAAAATCTTCCCGCCAGGGTGGGATTAGATTTTCGAGACTCCTCGAAATTCCTCAAAATAAAGGTTTTGGAATTTCGGGACTCGCAATGGCAATTTGGAAATGATTTATTTATTCCCTAGATGGAAGGTGGGAAAATATTTTGCAGGAGTATAATAATTTATTATAATAATAAGGAGGTATTTATGAGAGCCATAATTCCTGTAGCTGGAGTTGGAGAGAGATTGAGACCATTTACTCACACCACGCCGAAACCATTGCTCTCTTTCGCAGGAAAACCCATTTTAGCTCACATAATAGATGGATTGCTGGACAATAATGTGGATGAACTGGTTTTGGTGGTCGGATATATGGGCGAAAAAATCGAACAATTCGTGAAAGAACGATATTCTATTCCCGCAAAATTCGTGTGGCAGGATAAATTGCTCGGACTGGGCTATGCCATATATCTCGCACTGGAAAAAATTCCCGATGATGAACCATTCTTGATTATTCTCGGTGATACCATAATAGAGGCGGATATTTCTGATGTATCCAAGACAGATACGCATAAGATAGGCATTCATTGGGTAGAGGATCCTCGACGATTTGGAGTATTAGAATTATCTGGGAAACGAATAATCGGTATGGTGGAAAAGCCAGAATCTCCCAAAAGTAATTGGGTAATAGCTGGGCTATATTATTTTACCGATGCCAGAAAATTGAGAAGTAGCCTTAATTATATAATAGAAAATAATATAAGCACACGCGGAGAAATCCAATTGACCGATGCACTGGCGAATATGCTCAACGACGGCGAAGTATTCGAGAGTATAGTAATAGAGGGCTGGCACGATTGCGGGAAACCGGAAACATTACTGGCTACTCATCGCGAGATGCTGGATAAGAATGGTAATGTGGAAAAACTGGAGGGGAATATAATAATACCGCCGGTGCATATTGCCAAAAACGCCAGCGTGAAAAGTTCTATCATCGGTCCGTATGTATCGCTTGGAGAACATTCTCAAATCGAATCTTCGATACTAACAGATAGCATAGTCGGTGATGGCACAATTATTACAAAATGTGTGCTGGATAATTCCATAATCGGCAATGATGCTGCATTTTCTGGCAGAGCATATAGATTGAATCTGGGGAATTCTTCCCGTGTAGAATTGGAATGGGAATAATCAATTGTCCTCATCGAATTGTTCTTCGAGTTGTGGTTCGCTGGAATCCGATTC
>QNEG01000132.1 GCA_003645115.1 bacterium
CTTCAACATAGTCCTCGATTACGGCATATATGGTCGGAAATAAAGAATTGTAATCAACAATTGTCTATCCTCATAAACCGAAGACATAGTTGGAGCAACTAATTGTAGCCAAAGTCTTAGCTGTTGTGATGCTGGGATATTGTTTCCAAATGGTCCGAAATAAGTGTCTGTTGCCCAGGTGCGAGTATTTTTGACTCCATCCCATACCGGCTGGAATATAGGCATAGTAGTTGACATATCCTCGAATCTGGCTCTCAATGAGAATACATCGAAATCTGGCAAGTATGCCGGAAACCAAGCACCCGATGGGTCATATACACTTAATCCATAATCCAGCGGGAAATTACCACAGTTGGTGATTACCGGTGCAGAATCCAGTTCGGTGGTCTTGGTCTCGGTTACGCTCATAGTATCAAAGTTTATGGTATCATTTTCCATACAAACCGCAATATTCACCACCATAAAATCATAATATGCGACAAATGAAGTTGGTTCCGTGCAGGTGACTGTATGTGCTCTCGCACCGCCATCCGACCAATAATCGAACACATAAGCAGTATCGCCATCAGAAATATAATCCAGCGCGCTAACCTCGATTGTATCTGGTTCATCATAACTTACCCAGTTGGCAGCAATACTGGTGTAATAGAACATAGAGTCCGCAATTCTAATCCAGCCGTAATGGTCTCCCGATGGCGATTTCATCACTCTAATTTTCACTTTTCCATCGTATGAAGCCAGATGTTGCTTCGGTGTATCCAAAGTATCGAAACGGATAGTTCCTGTGGAGCCATCCTCCCAGTGGAGGAAATCGAACTTATACATTTCATCGGCGGACATATCGCAACCGGAGACCTGAACACGAATAATCTCGCCCGGAATGAACCATAGTTCTGCATTGCCCGATTCTGCGCCCTCGAATAACTCCGGACCGATAATAATCATACCAAAAGTGTCCGCCACCGGGTCCTTGGTGACTCTGCATACATATTCCAATTGGTAATTTGCGATAAATGTAGTATCGCTTTCCAAAGGACCGACAGTCCTGGTCAATTCTGGCGAATCATCCCATCTGGTGAAACTATATCGAATAGTATCGCCTGAATAATCGGGATTAGTAGCCTTTATTATATGATTAGAACCCCTCGCCCAATAATAAGTCAGCGAATCGACACCGATAACAGTATCGCCATCGATTATGAAACCGCCCCAATCCTGTCGGGGATTTTTCATAAAAGTCACTATAATTCCTGTTCCATACACTGCCACAGCGGATTCTGGCTCATTCACTATGAAATTTAGATTATGCGAGAAAGAATCGGCATCAGAAAGTCCACTCCATCGGTCGAATACGAATAATGTTCCCGCATAGGAAATCACCGAATCGGTGGTCAATGTAGCCACAGAACCCTCGTCATACCAGCCATCGCCAGATTGAGTGGGGGTAGCACCGCTACAACCAGTATATCCAATACCGATTCGATGTTGAGTCAGGAATTGCCAATTTATTTCCGAATTGGTCTCTATAGTGAATGTGAATTGATTGGTATCGCCCTCGACAGGGACAGAACCCATTCCCTCCCAGCCGGTGCATATATGTCTGGTGCCAGTTTCATATATTGTATCCTCCACGCTGGCGTGTATTACAGTTCCCGAAGGATAATAATATTCTCCAACTGGCGGCTCGGGACTTCCATAGGGTGATGTCACGGTCAATATCACCGCATCAGAAATGTGTATCCATTGCCAGGTAACCGATGAATGCTCATCGATAGTGAATTCGAAAGTAGTTGCAGGCGATGTATCGGGTGCAGAACCAGTGCCGATAAATCCTGTGCAAATCATTGTGTCATCCGGTGAGGTAACATTACCGGTAACATAAGTTCCCGCCTCATACCAATGAATTCCATTAGGTGGAATCGGGTCGTCGAATTCGCTATATATTTCCAGACTATATCGAACTATACCATCCCATATCCAGGTTATTGTAGTATTTTCATCGATAGTAAAGGAAGTGGAATTAGAAGAACCCGATGGCAATACCGAACCTTCACCTATCCATCCTGTGCAGTAGTGCCATTCATCATCCACATATACGGATTCCTCCACGGTAGCGGTGATTATAGTGCCCTCGGGATAAACAGTCATTCCGGTTGGAGTAGGCGAGCCGAATGGTGAATATACCCACAATGTGCAAACAGCTCCAGTCCAATATTCCCATTGCCAGGTGATTTCCGATGGTTCCATAATGGCAAATGATACCGATGTTCCGGAGCCACTATCAGGGACGGAACCTCCGCCAATCCATCCAGTGCAGAAATACCATCCATCTGGAGAAGTGACCGAAGCGGTGACCTCGGCACCCTCGGAATAATAATGAGTTCCTTCAGGTGGTTCAGGAGCATCATAACCGCCGGGATTATTCACCGTAAGTGGATAAGTAATCGGTCCACTCCACTGCCATACAATCCAGGAATCCTCCTCTATAGTGAATGTAACAGTGGAAGTTTCCCCGGAATCGGGAACGGAACCTCCGCCAAGCCATCCTCTGCAATATCGCCATTCACCGCCACCCCATACGGAATCTTGCACATAACAGGTCAATTCTGTGCCGATGGGGAAATAGTTCACTCCGGATGGCACCGGATAACCATACACCGAAAATACCATAAGCGTAACTATTTCACCAGTATCGGATACAGTGACCCAGTTCCAGGTAATAGATGATGGCTCGTCCAAAACAAACGATGCAGTATCACCGTAGCCATCAGATAATGAACCGGTGCCAGTCCATCCGAGCACATATGCAGAATCATCCGGTGATGTAACATAGGCGAGAATATAACTTCCCTCGGAATACCAATGCGTTCCCACTGCGGGTTCTGGAGCATCATATCCATCGGGATTATTCACCGTAAATGTATGCTCGGTTTCATATTCCCACCAAATTTCGGAATCTTCCCATATAGTAAATGTAGTTGAGCAAGTATCGCCCTCGGCAGGGACAGAACCGGAGCCAGTCCATCCCTGACAGATATATCTCGTATCGGTACCAGAATATGAAGTGCAAGGCACGGAATGAATCACCTCTGTTCCCTGGTCGAAATACAATGTTTCCACACCCACCACGGGATTATGGACTATCAACTTAAGTTGCTCTATCCATAACCAGGTAACCGATGCAGAATCGGTAACAGTAAAATTAAATGAAGTTCCTCCGCCACTGGATAATGGACCGGTTCCCATATATCCAATGCAGGTCATATGATTTATGGTGTCTGGTGAGGTAACCGAACCATTTTGCTCGGTTCCTGCCTCCAGCCAACACTCCCCTACTGGTGGAACGGGGTCATCGTATTCGCTAAATACCTGGAAATGATATTGATGGAGCCATTGCGCTTGCTCGATAGCTCCACCAGTAACAGTAAATGTAGCTGGATTATCTGTGCCTGTGTATTGGTCGCCAGTCCAGCCATCGAATACAAAGCGTTGTTGTCCGGTAGAATCGGCGACCGAATCTATCTGAACAGTAGCCTCGGTGCCACTTTCATACCAGCCCTCGCCCGATGGAGTTCCGTGTCCATTGGCATCGACAGTAATATAATAATCGGTAACGAAATCGGCGGTGAAAGTAGTTCCGCTATTCACTGTAATATTACGCAGGACAGTGGAAATTCCATCTTCCCAGCCGATAAACCGATATCTTCCATCGGTATCGAACATTGCTATAGAATCGACAAAAATTTCATGAGAACTTCCCAGCGAGACAAATAGAGTGCAAGGAGAATTATACCATAAACCATCCACACGAACAGTATCCGGTCCGCCGTTTGTTCGAGTGATAAATTGAGCGCCGGCGAGAGTATATTCAGCATTTGCAGTATATGGAGCGTCCATAGTAATATCTGTGGAGAAATTAGTGGGTTCGGTAACTGGTGCGCCAGTCCATTGGACGAAATCGTATCTGATTCCATCGTCCCATACGAATTCATCAGTAGAAATGGGGACAGTAGTGCCCTCATTATGCCATCCCGCACCGGTCAAAGTTGGAGCAATTGGAGTGCCCGAATAGGTCAAAGTCAATCTGTGTTGAGTAGTCCAATTGGCAACCACAGTATGAGTATTGTTCATAGTCATCGCAGTAGATTGCGAAGAATTGGTTCCGGTGGCATCGCCAGTCCAGGTATTAAAAATATGCCTGGTTTCACCATCGTAAATTATACTATCATTCATACATCCGTAAGCGATTGAGCCGTTATCATACCATCCCTCGCTACCGATACAGGGAGATGAATATCCATTCTCATCGACCTCCAGCCACCATTGTTCTCGATAGTCTGCGACGATAGAATCTGCACCTGAAATAGTTCCCGAAGGTGGAACTGGACAGAACCATCTATGAGTGCTGGAACTGGCTGATGAGTTGAATCCGTAACTGTATGGGTGAATAGTGCCCTCGGCTGCCCAGAATGCATAGCAATTTCCATCCCATACTGAATGTGGACTGCCATCCACTGTGACTGTGGCATAATTAGAAGAGGTCAATGGAGCACCCACCACAGTTTGTGCACAAAATGCTACTCGATATTCACTGTTCCAATTAGCGACGGCAGTTCGTGCTGCGGTCATAGATATCGAACTGGACGCGGAGTTATTTGTTCCGGTGGCATCGCCACTCCAATGGGAAAATACATATCGTGTTCCACCAACACCTGTCACGATGGAATCATTTACGCAAGCTTGAGCCGAAGTCCCGTGATTATACCAACCTTCCACACCGGGACAGGGAGAAGAATGCCCATTTTCATCGACCTCCAGCCACCACTGTTCGGCATAATATGCTCGGATAGTATCACCTGCAGAAATCATCCCCGATGGCGGAGAAGAACAATACCATCGATGAGTAGAACCGCTGCTGGAAGAAGTCGAGGAGAAAGAATAATTATGGGAACTACCACAGGCGACCCAGACATCATAGGGATTTCCATCCCACACTGAATGAGGAGTGCCATCCAGTGTCAATGTTGCATAATTTGATGAGGATAAATCGGTTCCCGATGTGGTAGTATAAGCCTCGAAAACGAGATGATATTGGCAATTGAAATTAGCAGTAACAGTCCAGTCGCTGGATGGTGATGTAATGGAGTGAGTTTGTCCACCACCATCAGACCAACTGGACCAAGTATATCTATTCATCCCGGAATATTGCGGAGAATTTACCGAAATAGTATGATTTGTTCCCGGTAACCAATAGAAAGTGACCGGTGCAGTATATGTAGAACCATCTACTATTACCTCGAGCCCTGAAGGATTCGTTGAAACCGTGGTCGCCGGGAGATATTGAGATACATAAGTTCCCCAGCAATATCCACTTCGCTGGATAGATGCAGTATTACTATATGTAGTTCCGTGATAAATTTTAATTCTACCGCCGCCACCGGAATTACCCGATGCACCGTTTTGACCATCACCTTGATGGTCGCCCATATGCGGACCACCGGCACCACC
>QNEG01000133.1 GCA_003645115.1 bacterium
AAAGGCAAATGGATATGCGGGATGGTTGACGATAATTACACTATACAACGAGAAGAACTTCAAGTAATCCACTCCGTCAGTTATCGGAGGGAAGTCCAAAATGTTCGATGTGCTGTCATAACCACCAGAACATGGGCAATGTGGTGTTCCTGTGCAACCATTATATAAGAGTCCTGTGACCCATCGCGAATCAGTAAGAAGATCATTTATCGGTGCAAGGTCATCCCAGCATATCGGCATAATGAGAAGATTCCCACCATAGCATACAAATTCGATGAGTTGGAGCTTCTGCGCATCGTCGAATCCTGCGCTTCCACAATAATTATGGTGCATTAGGATGACAAGGTCATAGATTGATAAGCTTGGGAAACGCCCGGTGCCTGTGGTAAAATCTATGGTTGCGCCATGTGCAGTCAAACTATCCCAAAGAGCTTGATACTCATATCTGTCGTGGTGTCCACACATAGGTGCGTCGTCCACCAAAACATTTTGTCCGAAAAGCGGAGAGAACAGCAGGAGAAGGAATAGAAGAAATCTGCCCCCTCTGGCTCGTAATGAGTTGGAAATGGGATGGTTTATGGTGAACAAGGGGCTGATGCCCCTTGTTGATATGCAAGGCGCAACAGCGCATTGTTCAAACCGATTGCCGTATCCTATTGTGCTACAATGAGTTCCCTTCCCCCCATTCATTTCGATATGGAGATTTCTCATCTTATCTATCCTCCCTATTTCACTTATATTTTGAACATATTCTAACAATCAATTTAATAATTTCTATTATATAAATTTTATATTAAATCAATATAAATACAAGAAATAATATATACAATGCAAAAATATATTTGCATTTTGAATTTCTTATATTATTATTGCAAAGAAAATGAAGTCATCCGATAATAAAGGCGAGTCCTTGTTTGGTTTTGTTTGGGAAATAGTATGAATCGGGGAATTTTTAGAAAATGTGTTCACAATTTAATAATAAGTTGAGTAAAAAAGTCAATCGCGAACTACTCCCATTCGAAATAGCTTTCCAAAAGTTAATGGGATATGCGGAGTTCATCGGTGAGGAAACAGTGGGATTGACCGAATGTCTCGGCAGGATTTTAGCCGAGGATATAGTTTCCGATATGGATGTCCCACCGTTTAGTAAATCGGTTATGGATGGTTATGCCTGTCGCAGGGAGGATATTGCCAACGAACTAACTGTAATCGAGGAGATATCGGCGGGAACTATTCCCCAGAAAAAGATTGGCAAAAATCGATGTGCGAAGATAATGACTGGAGCGATGGTTCCTCAGGGCGCTGATGTAGTTATAATTGTCGAGGAAACAGAGATACTCGATGATAATAGGGTAAAATTTGTCGGAGACGATACTCCAGAAAATATTTATCATCGTGGCGAGGATATTCACAAAGGTGAAATAGTGCTTCGCAAAGGCGAAAGGATTTTTCCTCAACATATAGCCATACTCGCTGCGATGGGCAAAAAACGAGTGATAGTCGCTCGCAGACCAAGAATTGCAATTATCGCCACTGGAAATGAAATAATCGAACCGGAGTTTACACCAAAACTTTCTCAGATAAGAAATATAAACTCGTATGAGTTGATAGCGCAAATCGCTCACATAAACGCAGAATGTAAATATTATGGTATCGTGAGAGATGATTTCCACTCGATGGATGAAATATTCCAATCCGCAATTTCTGAAAACGATATAGTCTTAATTACCGGTGGAGTATCGATGGGAGAATATGATATCGTTCCCGATGTGCTGAGAAAGAATGGAGTGGAAATAATATTCGATAGAATCGCAGTCCAGCCGGGAAGACCGAGCACTCTGGGAATATTGAATAACAAAAGAATCTTCGGTGTGCCGGGAAATCCAGTGTCTGCTTTCGTTATTTTTGAGATACTAATAAAACCATTCTTATTTAAAATTATGGGTCATAAATACGAACCAGTGAATGTTATTATGCCGCTGTCAGTAGAAATAGAACTTCAGAAAGCGCTCCGTGATTCTTGGATACCAGTAAAATCGACCGAGGATGGCTACATAATGCCTTTGGAATATCACGGCTCTGCTCATTTTGCCGCATTGGCTGATGCCGACGGATTAATCTGTATCCCCAGAGGAACAAAAAAATTAGCTCGAGGCACAAAAATTAAAGTTAGATTACTAAAATGCAACTAATCGATGCATATAATAGAAAAATCGATTACCTGCGAATTTCGGTGACCGATAGGTGCAATCTGCGATGTGTGTATTGTATGCCCGAGACCGGAATAAAATTAATTCCCCGTGATGAAATCCTTACTTTCGAGGAAATATGCGAATTCACCCAATTTGCAGTGAATCTGGGAATAAGAAAAGTTCGATTGACTGGTGGAGAGCCATTAGTGCGCGAGGGAATAGTCGAATTGGTCAGAATGCTGACAAGAATCGAAGGAATAACCGATTTTTCGATGACTACCAATGGAACATTACTCGCCCGTTATGCACACTCTCTTGCCGATGCTGGGCTACATCGAGTTAATATCAGTCTGGATACTATGCGACCCGATAGATACACACAAATAACTCGAGGTGGTAATATTCACGATGTCCTTGCCGGTATCGAATCCGCCAGAGATGCCGGACTTCATCCAATAAAAATTAATTGTGTAGTAGAAAAATCATCAGATGAACCGGATGCAAAAGCGGTTAGAAATTTTGCCGTAAAAAATGGTTATCCAGTTCGATTTATCAGAAAAATGAGCATTTCCGAGGGTGTATTTTACCCTGTGGAAGGCGGAACCGGTGGAGATTGTAAAATATGTAATCGAATTCGGCTGACCAGCGATGGATATATTAAACCCTGTTTGATGAACGATATAAAGTTCAGTATAAGAGAATTGGGTTATCATCGAGCGATTCAGTTGGCTTTGGATAATAAGCCGAAATCTGGCACATCCAGTAGAATAAATAAATTCCATAGCATAGGAGGTTGAAATGGGAGACCCCACTCATATGGATACACGAGGCAAAGCAAGAATGGTGAATATCGGCGATAAGGATATCCAACATCGTATTGCGATTGCCGCCGGTAGAATCACTATGGATAGAGACACTGTGAAATTGATTCGTGAGAATGAGATAAAAAAAGGCGATGTGCTGACAGTTGCAGAAATAGCGGGAATTCAATCCGCCAAGCGCACCGATGAACTAATTCCATTGTGCCATCCACTTAATATCACTCGGGTTTCTGTGGATACCGAAATACAGGATGAACAAATAATAGTGACAAGCGAGGTGGAGTGTGTCGGACGAACCGGGGTAGAAATGGAAGCATTGACTGCAGTAACGGTCGCATTGCTCACTATTTACGATATGTGCAAATCTGTGGATAAAAATATGAATATTCGAGATATTCATCTAATAAAGAAAATTAAGCGGGATATTTGACACCATATTATGAATTATAATGTATCAAAAGGCGAGATAGTATCAGTAAATATCTCCAGAGAGAAAGGCGATATAAAGCATCCTGTGGAGGAAATAGAAATCGACCAACTTGGAATAATTGGAGATAGTCATTCTGGGAACTGGCATCGGCAAATAAGTTTGCTTTCCATAGAAAGTATAGAGGAATTTAATAAAAAATTCGAGCAGAAATTTTCACCCGGCGCATTCGCAGAAAATATTACCACACGAGGAATTCGCCTGTCCGATGTCGCCATACTGGATAAGTTAAGAATAGGCGATGTAGAGCTGGAAATCACGCAAATCGGAAAAGAATGTCATACCGATGGTTGTGCTATATATAGACAGGTGGGCAAATGTATTATGCCTACCGATGGAGTATTTGCTCGAGTAATCGACGGCGGGAAAATTCGCCCCGGTGATGAAATAGAACTTTGTCCTCGACCATTCGATATCAGAATAGTCACTATAAGCGATAGAGCGAGTGCTGGTGCTTACGAGGATAAAAGCGGACCCATAATCGAGCAGATGTTAGCAGATTTTTTTGCACAAAAGCCCTGGCATATCCGAACAAAAAGGATGATAATCCCCGATGATTCTGACAAACTCGCTCGATTGCTGGAACAATTCAGCGAACATAAAATAGACATAATTATAACCACCGGCGGGACTGGAATAGGTCCACGAGATTTCACTCCGCAAGTAGTGAATAATGCGTGCGATAAAATTATTCCGGGGATAATGGATTATATCAGGATAAAATATGGAGCGGAAAACCCGAATGCGCTAATTAGTCGTTCGGTGGCGGGAGTTATGAATGAGAGCCTGATTTTTGCTATCCCCGGCAGTTCGAAAGCGGTTCGGGAATATATTTCAGAAATATTAAAATTGCTCGAGCATCTCGTCCTTATGCTGCACGGGATAAATCACCATTGAGAACCGCTATCTATTCGAGCTATTATTAACCCGGGAAATTAGATATATCCACTCCGAGCATACCAGCCATCTGACTCATTTGCGATTGCACCTCGTCATCGACTTTCTCCTGCGCACCTCGAATAGCGGCGATTATCAAATCTTGAAGCATCTCGATATCATCGGGGTCAACCACTTCTGGCGATATTTTTAAATCCAATAATTCCTTTTTTCCATTCATCACTATGGTGACCATTCCGCCACCAGCGGAAAATTCGATTTTCATCTGAACTAATCGTTTATCCAATTCTCCAAATGCCTGTTGAGCCTTTTTTAAGTTTTTCATAAAATTTTTTCCCATCATTGTTATCACCTTCTATCTAATTTATTTTGGCATCTAACAATATCTATTATCGATATGAATTTAACCTTCCAGTTTTGCATCGAACATATCCAGAATTTTTCCCACCGATGCCGGAATATCGGATTTCTTCTGCTGTGGCGGTTTTTTCTGTTTTTTATCCTGTATCAAATCGACCTCGAAATCGGCGCCGAAAGCTTTCCAAGTGGTTTCCTTCAGTAATTTGAATTGTTCCGAATTTACCAATAATTCCTCTCGCACATTTTCCATAGAACTGGGAAATTTTATCAGGACTCTTTTATCGTCCAAGGTGATATCGGTATGTTTCAGCAAACCAGCCATAGCTTTATGCATCGTTTTCAGCACGGCAAGAAATCTTTCATCAGGCTCCTGTGGAAGTTCCTGGGCATCGATTGTGACCTCGGGAATAGAAATTCCGGCTTTTGCAGATTGTGATTGTGTCTGCGGTGAAGTCAGAAACTGCTCGCTTCCATCATCTTTTGCCAATTCCTGACTAATGGATGGTCCTGCTTCAGATTCTCCACCCGATGAAGTCACAGCAGTGCCAGATTGCTGAACACATTTTATCAAATCAGAGATGTTATAGACTTCATCTATCAATGCCAGATAAATTAGTGCCTCCTCCAGAATATATCGTGGAGTATCACTTCTTATCATCCTGACATACATATCGGTTAATATTTTCAATATTCGCAATAAATCATGCAATATATGTTTTTCTGCTATATT
>QNEG01000134.1 GCA_003645115.1 bacterium
TCGCAATATTCAGCCAGTTATCGCTTATCGAAGTAGAATCATCTTCCGGGTCAATGTTTCCTCGCTGGTAGTCAGCTTATAGAAATACACTCCACTGACAGCGTCTCTGCCATTATTGTCCTTTCCATCCCATCGAATTGTATGTCTTCCAGCGGAAACCTCATCATCCACCAGTGTCTTTATTTTTTGTCCGAGCATATTAAATATTTCCAGCTTCACATTATCGCTCTGTGGTAGGTCGAATGTGATATCTGTAATCGGATTGAACGGATTTGGCTTGTTCTGATACAGTGCCAGGACATCGGGAAGTCTTCCGCCAGCGAATGCAACCTTATAGGTTCCTGGTTCCAGTGTGGCAGAATTTTCAATCACCATATCACCGACCACAATCGGTCTATCGGTGGTGATATCCACAGTGTTTGTAATTACGAGAGTCCAATGCGGTTCTGGTCTGACATCTCGCATCAGTCTCATATTATCAGCCATCAGATAAGCGGAATGAGTTTGATTCACTGGTGCAGGTGGTAATAACCAATCCAATTCTCTATCTGGAGCATTAGTGGCATCCGGCTGAACCGCCAGTATAAGTTTCTCACCGTTTATATCCAGATTAGCAATATCCACAGCTGCGAGTGGGTCAGAGTATTTGACATCCCGAAGCCAGGATGCTTCCACTGATATTTCCGCGCTGGAATAACCAGCCGGTAAATCGAGATATGCCCAATATCCCTTGCCAGCATAAATGGCAGGTGCATATTCATAGCCGCCGGTTTCCGTGTCGAACGAATATACTCCCCACAGTGCATCAGCTGGAATAGTGGTCACATGACCATCTGCGGGGTCCCAGCTTACTCCACCGAAATCATATACCGAACCCATAGTAATCCATCCCACCGGTCCATTTATGGTATATTCATAAATCGGCGTCCCCGAGACAGAGAATGAGATTTCGTCTGGTTCGCCAACATCGGGAATATACAGCACAAAGTATGCATAACCCGGATGAATTATAGTGGGGTTTTCATAAGCCATCGACCAGGGATTATATCTGAATACCTGATGAGCGGGCACACGGAATACCGCTGTCGGCGATGGGTCTGTAGGTTGAACCGGAACACTAACCAGATTCCATCCAGTATGCAATGTGATGAATTCTGGAGTGAAATTGATAAATATAGCTTCTGCGGCATCATATACATAGTGGTCTGTAGAGCGCATATCCAGATATCCATTTATCACGAAAGCGCCATATTCTGGTAATGCGGTAGTATCCCACCACAATGTTCCAGCGGTGGTTCCTGTCCATACTGTCCAGATAGGTTCTGCGCTATCCAATGATTTTATGTCCTTTATCAATCGTTCAGAATCCAACAAGAATGAAGGTGGCACTACTGGATATCCTGCAGTATCTGGAGGAAGTGGTGGAGCCATCACATCGATACCCTCATCATAACCATCGGTAGCGCCGTATGCGGCACCCATTACCAGGACTCCAGTATCGCCAGATGCCCAAATTGTATCGCCGGTAGCAGTATCGTATGTCCATACCACAGGAACCAGCATCAAATCGAGCAACCAACCTGGAGTTATGCTAAATTCATATTCATATATGGTCTCATTACCCACCAGGTCTCCTGCGAAACAATAATGCTCGGGAGCATCCTGAATTTCAAACTGAACCTCGACATCTGCTCCACGGCTGGGGAAGAATATCTCGGTCAGTGTTAGATCGATAGTGAACAGATATTCACCGAAAATCAATTCATCCACTGTCCAGATACCGGTGCTATCATCGTAAGGATATGAATAAACTGTGGTTTCTGTTTCGGTCATCACAGATACATTGAGAACAGCCGTGGATTCCACGACACCAGCGGGGTCGGTAACCGAGAATATCATCTGCTCCATAGCTTCCTCGACCACTTCTCCTTCTTCTGGCAGGACAGCCAGCACCTCAGGAGATGTAAGATCGACAGTGAATTCGATATCGGTAGGCACCGGACTTCCAAAACCACTGGTAATAGTGTTTCCTGCGACATCCCCCACTCTGGCGAGAGTGAAATCTACCACCTGACCATCGCTATATGCAAATGTGGGAGTGTAAATCAGTGTATCACCAGAGATGCTCAATTCTGAATCATCTATGGTATAGATTACGCCCTCCACAATCAGCATAATGGTTTCCGCATCGATACCCAGATTATCCTCAAGCAATATTTTAATTTTCTGAGTAGGGCAAGCGCTGACACTTTCATCCAGCGGTTCAATTAAAGTGGCTGAAGGTGGCATATTATCGATAGTGAATTCCCAGCAATATGGTGTTCCCTCGGCGGCATTGGGGTAAAGACTGCAGTAATAATCCACTCCGTCATACAGATTTTCCAGACAAGCTTCCACCACAGCGCCATCGGGGAAAGTAACTCCAGCGGCGCCGAGGTCGAGAGAAAGTCTGTCCCCATCCCACTGGCATTCCGGGTCGGTCACCGGGCTGTAATGAACTCCACCCACAGATAAGGCTACAAATTCTGTGGCAATTTCTCCGCTGAGTGAATCATCGATGGCGATAGATACTTCCAGGTGCTCACCAGAGGCATAGGTTGCTGGTTCTGGTTGAGGATCGAAATATACCGGACCGGTAAAATCGATAAAGAATCTCCAGGCATAATCGCCGATATACCAAAGTGGATTACCCAGCATATCCTCGGCATTTACTATCTGACAATCTATTTGTCTGCCATCATAGTATGTTCCAGCAGGTGGGTCGAATTGGAAATATCCTCCACCGAATGATTGCAGTGGAGAATAGATATTAGTATCGCAATCTATCAGCACGGAATCATCGCCAATATAAAGCCAATTGCATACTATCTCGGTATCCAATGAAGTAATATTATAAATTACTCCCTCGAACATAAATTCCACGCTACTATCATCGATACCGTCGGGGTCGAACAATCTGAATGTGATAACCTGTTCCGGGCAGGCTGTATAAGTGCCATTTTCCGGTTCGATTTCCTGGACATAAGGTCCACCCACGGTGAAGAATGTCCAGGTCACCGGGTCATATTCGTATGCATAATGATTAGCCTCGCAAATATCGATAGAATCGGTAATATCGTAAAATACCACCATAATAGTATCACCCTGTGCCCAGCTAATTCCGGCACGCTCGGGATAATAGGTAAATGTTCCAGTATGGGTCTCAGAATCCCAACTCCATTCATATTCTGCGCTTATCTCTAATGGATATGGTAAACTATCTATCACGATAGAACCGCCGGAATATTCGATTCTTGCTCGTAATGTGTGAGGATTGATTATTCCATATTCATCGCCCAGAGTAATGGTTATTGGCATCAAAGTATCCATCGTGATTGTATTATGAGCGGGTGTATATGAGATGAAGTATGGAGCACTTCTATCTGCGGTAACATCCCACCATACATTATGCGATTCCAATGGATTACCGAATAGGTCATCACAGGAAAGCAATTCCACATGAAGAGTCTCGCCCTCATAGATTGGCGGATTGGGAACGATTGAAACTTGAGTCCCTACCTGTTCCAGACCGGTAGTAGTAGTCATTATAGGATGCAACGGTGATGGTTCCTCGGAGGGCAAATCGAATGTCCCAGAATAATTGCCCCAGCCATATTCACAATATATTCTTTTGGTAACCGCTGGCAATTCATCATAAGTTGCCACTATAGTATCGTAAATATAAGTCACCTCGGGGTTCATCTGGCTGACGAACATAAGCTCCAGGCTATCGTTGGTCATATCATCATCGCCGAACGCACATCCCACAGTATCAAAATTATAATAGAAATAATATTCGCTGTTTAGATAGCCGAAGAAAATATCGAAATCGAGTCCTGTGGAACTATCCCATACCACTGCCAGACGATAATGAGAATATCTATCCACAGTTACGGATGTATAAAGTGATTCAGAGATTTCTGCGCTATTTTCTATAGTTCGGTTTCTATTATTTATCACTGTTTCGAAATCGGTCCACCAGCCATCTACATCGGTCAACGGGTGCACAAAGAACAATGTATCCATTATAGTATCTGAAGCGGTATAAATTGTATCCACCACAAAACTCTGGATAACGTACGCACTTCTCCAGTAGAAACTTCTTTTGGGCCAAACTACTCTGAAGAATGTATCGGGAACGAATATATGCCAATAGGTAGCTGCGTAGTCCCAGATAGGTGTGGAACTGGCTAATGGCGAAGTCAAATCCAGTATAGCATCACGGAACTGGAAAGTCAATGTAGATGGGTCGATACCGTTAGCATCGAATAAATTGAAAGTGAATTCCAGGTCTGTGCAGGAAGACCGAATAGCTCGACCAGTAATCCTGCTCGGTGAAACCAATGTCCCCGTGGGTCCTAAATAATCCAGATAGAAATAGAAGCCATTTATTGGAAGTTCCTGCAATGAATTCGGTGAACCATAATCTGGAGTATCATCGAAACCGGTAATCTCCATCCAGATAGTGTCCATTGGAGCCCATCCGGTCAAAAAGAATGTCACTCTGTCTGCGTAATGCTCGACATAAGTGGTATCCTCCTCGAATGTGGTATCGGAATCCACAATCACTGTATCGATAGTAATTATTGTATCTACTGAAATTACCACATCATTTTCCCATTCCAGTTCTGGTGATGGATATGTATATGTCATTCCATTTACTTCGACCTCCACGGTTAGCGGGTCCATATCGCTATATTCATCCACTATATACCATTCACCCACTATAGTATCACCGGGTAGTATGGTATCGCCGAAAGTGGCGGGACCGAGCACCACCGGGAACGATTCGATATCCACACCCTGCAATCCTCGAGAAATCACCTCGGGACCGGAAAGGTCAACATTAAAAGTGAATACCAGTGGCAATCCCTCCAGTGTATCACCCGACCAGGTCAACACTACCGCCAGCGAACAGACTACCTCGCCCTCGGAATAAGCAGTAGAAGGTGTAAAATAGAGGTTCGCTGGTGCCCAGGTCAGTTCTGATGAGGATGTAGTATATGCAGTGCCATCCACCCAAAGTTCTATAGTAGATGGGTCTATTGAACTGGGGGAAGTAAATGTAATCACCACCGATTGCAATGGGTCTGAAGTAGTGCTTCCATCTGTGGGTATCGCAGCATAAACACTCTGCGCCAATGCCGGCACAACAAACATCAGTAAAATCAGTGCCGAAAGTCCAATCCGTCTCATCTTGCCTCCTTAGTTTTTAATTTTTTGTCATCATCAAACAAATAAACTGCCCCATCTTTAAACAAGATGTAAGACAAAATTATTTTTCTTTTTCATATTGTCAAGTGAAATCTATCAATCAAATATTATAACAAAATTATAA
>QNEG01000135.1 GCA_003645115.1 bacterium
AATTTGATATGTGATTTTATAATATCCGTCCTCGGTAACATAGACACGAGATGGGTCGATTGCGACATCGTGGGTAAATCCGTTATCTACACGGGTCTGATTTGTAAATGGGATTGGTGCGGGACCGGCGGAATTGCAATCGGTATTGCTGCCGCCGAATACTTGACATTTAGGGTTTGGCCGCGGTGGAGAAACGGCGAGCCAGATATGATTTTCATCATCCCAGAACATAATTGTATCGGGTGCGGAACCAGCAGATTTTACCCATATCACTCCCGATGTATCCGATGCCTCTGCAATGCCAATTCCCGGCTGGATGCGCAATGCACCGTTGAGTTCTAATTTCTGCAATGGCGCATTAGTCCCGATTCCGACCATATCAGCGCTGGCATCGGTAAATAGTAAATTTTGGTCGGTATCGCCCTCCACACGAAAATTATGATTTCCGCCACTTTCATTCACAATAGCAGAACTATCCGCTATAAGATGCCCTACTCTGCCGGTTTTGTCGAGCCAGAAATTCGCTGATTGTGCCGCTGCGTATTGATTTGCGATAAAGTTTTGCGGACTGGCATAGCCCAGAGTTAATATTATTCGTTCCAGTGTCAAATCGTTGCCATCGCCATCCTCCAAAGCGATACCGACGATAATTTCTCCCAGTGATGCGTCGCGAAGTCTGCCATTGGGGGCAGTGGTCAATTTCTCGCCAGCTAACACACTTACAGGCAGAGGAACTGAAACTACATCGGAGGAACTGACCACATAATATCGAGTTCCGGCATCATTTTCTTTTGCCGTAACTATCCCAATCACATCGGGGTCATTATCTGAACATTCCACCAATTGACCGGCGGCATTTACCTTAACTGCCACATAAAGGTCCAGTTCTGTTCCCGCATCGGGGATAGCATATTTCAATATCTCCTGCGCTTGTATCAGGCAAGCCATCCAGAATATAAGAAATAATAAATTTCTGATAACAATTTTCATATATGCTCTGCTATAGATTTCTCTGTTTTTCCGATGTATTATTATGCTTATGAATATTCTCGAGTCGATGCTTTACTTTAGTAACTCTGGGGTGGTTGGGTGGATAATTTTTCTCCAGTATCACTTTAGCACGTCTGCAAAGTGGTTCGGCTTCCGTATATCTATTCTGAATTTCATATAGAGCAGATAAGTTATCCAAAGTATTAACCACATTGGGATGTTCCATACCGTAATTCATTTCTGCGATGGTCAATGCTCGCAAATATGTTTCCTCGGCTTCTGAATATTTTTCTTGAATCTTATATACAGTAGCGAGATTATTCAATATTCTTCCCAATTGTGAGTGTTCTGGTCCCCATTTCGATTCAGCCAATTTTAATAGTTTCTGGTAAATAGCTTCAGCCTGATAATATTTATTATTCATTTTATAGAAATTACCCAAATCCTCCAGCATAGAGAAAGAATTTGGGTGGTCCTTGCCCTTAATTTTTACTGTCAACATCACTGCTTGCTTAAATAATTGCTCCGCTTGGTCGAATTTTCCCTCGGCTGTATATACTTTTGCCAGATTGCGGAATGCGAGTGCCATATCCCAGTGAGCCTGTTGCCCATGTTTTTTATATATATTTATTGCCTGAAGCAACAGGACTTTTGCATCATCATATTTTTCGGTTTTAATATACAATCGGGCGAAATTGCTCAATGTTCTTGCTGTTTCGATAGAATCCTCACCGAAAACTTGCCTGCTAAATTCCAGTGCTCGGTCGAAAAATATTTCTGCTGGTTCATATTTTTTTCCCGATAGATATGCCTGCGCAAGTATATGATTGGCAATGTAGAGATGTTTACTATTTCCGGGGAATGTTTCCTCTGTCATTTTCAATAATCTTTCGGCAGTAAAAATCGCCTTTTCGAATTTGCTTTCTTTGATAAGCTTTATTACATCGTTGTTCAGTGTCTGCCATAGTTCTTTCTGGTTGTCATTGCTATTTACCATTGTTTAGTCTCCGCTAATTTGTGGAGTGTTATATTCAAATTCGAGTTTATCATCACCAATCATTCCCAATTCATAGAGTGGTTCGAGTGCGATATCACACCAGCATATCAGCTCGCGCTCTTTCTATAAGTTCTTCGATAGAAGTTGGGGATTCCGGATCGAAATATGCCATACCGGTGCTAACCGATAATCTATATTTCCGTCCCGGTTTATTATTTCTTTCCACCACATTTTTCAACAATCTGTTTTCCAGTGCTTGAGCGCTACTTCGAAGAGCACCCACCGCGATTATGGCGAATTCACTACCTTCGATGTGCGCAACTATATCCGATGAACGAAATGTATTCTGAAGTATTTCCGTCATTTCTAATAATGCCTTATTACTTTCCTCTTGTCCCAGAATACTGTTTATTTTGGGGAAGTTATTTATATCTACCATTATCAAGAACATTCCTTTTTTACTTCGTTCTGCCAATTTCATTTGATATTGTGAGAGAGTAAATAATCCTCTTTTGTTATACAATCCAGTGAATTCATCGAACAATGGCAATTCTTCTTTTTCCTCTCTCAATTTTACCAATTCAGTTATATCTCGGCAACTCGCCATAAAGAATGTATCACCGTGAAATTTAAGTTCTCTGACATGCATCTCTATAAAGGATGTATTCCCTCCTCGCTGTAGTTCTACTTTTTGATATGGTATCGGTCGAAATCCTGGCTTACCACTGTGAACAGTATATTGGAACTTATCCCCTATCATATCGTCTATGGGACGAGAAAACATTTTCTCGGCAGCAGGATTTGCACTATGTATAATTCCATTCCTGTCCACAATTACCACAGCATCATCCATATGAGCGACTATCTGAAGAAACAAATTCTCTTTATCTCCAGCTTTGCGAAATGTTTGCCCTAATATATCTTTTTGTTTCTGTTCCATTTTAGCATCAGCATATACTTTTGCGCAACAAGCAAAAGTGTTAATGATTATCATTTCACTATAGTAGTAGGATTTGTATTTAGAACATAATTATTCACGGTAATAGTTTTCAATTTATCATCATAGAATTCGACAATCGAATATTCCCGACCATCGGTGTTCATACCGGGAAGATAATAGTTCACCAAAAATTTTTGATATTTTCTCTTATTATCCTCACATATTTTCAATGCAGTATTTTTCAAATGTTCTTTTTGGGGCATTTTATCCACTTTCAGCATAACAGAATATATCGCCGAAGTAGTATCATTTCTCATCTGCTCGGCTCTATTCACGATGTCATAATCCAATAATTTCGAACTATCATATTCTACTTTAGTTTTGCAGCCGAAGAATAACAATATGATAAAAATTATCCCCCCGATAAAATAAGTATTCCGCATAATTTTCCTCTTACAATGAGAATTGATATATCCCTATTAATTGAGTGGGGATATAATGTTCTTATCCATTAAGACAATTAAAGTGGGGGCAGTAAAAATAACTGCCCCCAAGCACAATTTTATCTTGGAGTGCCCACTACCGTGAGGACACCCTTTATTCTACCGTTGGTCATTCCATTGGATTCCCATACATAAACAGTATATGTAGGGTCGTCAGCAGGTGCGACATCGTCAGTAGCGGTAAGTGCTACTGCTTGAGATTGATGGAAATGTCTATCCACGAGATATAGAGTTTGAGTGCCCATAGATACTCCACCATCATCTAATTCTACATTCACTACTGCGCCTCCAGCGGAAGTTGCCTTGTCATCGGCAGTTCCGGTAAATTGCACCTTCATATATTCTACATCACAATCTGTAATTGCGATCGAGGTCAGTGTTTGTTTTGCGGCGGCAGTTCCTGTAATATCGGTCATCGAGCCTACTGCAGATTGCCATATACGAGCGCCACCAGCACCGGAGATAGCACCAAGTTGGATCATAACTTCACAAGCACCGGGGGGAGTGCCTACTGCTTGGGTAGCAACTGCAATAACTCTATCACCGGCACCGGCTACTTGAAGTGAACCACCTGCAGCGATTGTCAACGAATCTCCGATAGCTACTGCTGGCGATGCACTGTGAATTGCAGCGGTAATTCTTCCAGAATTTACAATCAGGTTCCAGTAGTTAGTTCCATCGGTCTCTGTCATTCCCACAAAACCGATAACCGCATTGGCCTCACCAGCACCGGCTACATCACAGGAATTATCGGTTGCACCGAGTTTCACAGCATCACCGATATTAAGCGCAGAGCTGGATGAAAGCTCATACTTGATTACATCCTGTGCCATAACCAAGCCGGCTATCAAAACAACCATCACTACAGCCAAAATCAACCTTCTCATCATTCCCTCCTTGTTAAGGGTTTAATTTAGTATGCTAACATCAAATCTTTTACAGTCCCCTCATTCACATCACCATACAGGAATTTTATTTGGTTTCATATATACCTCCTTTTTTAGCCCCCCTAATATTAATCCTTTATTTCCACCAATTTTAAATTTCCTGCAAGGAATCTACCTGCATTCAATGGTGTATGAATCATACGCGCCCTGACTGCATATATATGAACACCCGCTGGAGGAAAATCCAATGCAGTTAATGATACTACTCTATCTGTGTATAATTCTCTATTAGCAAGGACTTCCCGCTGTGAAGTCAAGACTGTTCCATCGGAACTGCGAACCAATTGTATTTCCATCGCAGCTCCGCGTTTATTGGCTCGGTCGTCGAATGTCCCCGTAAACGATACCATAATGGCACTACCAAAGCCGTATGCCTCATAGGGAGCAGAAAATAAAGTGGTAAATAGAGTATCATTCATATATTTTGGGTCGCTGGAATATTCGAATGCAGCATATCCCTGTCCACGAATTTCTGCTACCTCCAGTGTCCCTGCTCGAGCTACTCCAGAAATCCGAAAATTCCCTGCCTGCAGTATGGTATCTTGATTCCAGATAAACAAATCGGGCAGGTCATCCAATCTGACATAATTGGATAATGTATCAAGATTTACGCTATCTGCATATAGTGCGCGGAATGCATAGGGAACCGCATTCAATTCCACTCGAGGAGATAATACCTCGCCATCCACAATAAGTTCCATAAAATATGAAGTATCGAATGGGATATCCAGTGGAGTAATTTTTCCCAATATCACATCGAATAATCCTCTGGTGACTCCAACTTCTGGGTGTGTTTCTGTCCACAGCGGACTTCCCAGAGTGGGAGTGTCATATATTCTGAAAATTATGCTAACCGTATCGTTCACAGCGACGCCAGTAGAGTCGGTGATTTTTCCCTGATAATTTATATACTTTGAAATAGCGGGGTCGGCAGATACTGTAGTCATTATTCCAGAAAGTAGAATAATGGACAGGATTACGATAGATTTATAAAAT
>QNEG01000136.1 GCA_003645115.1 bacterium
GGGCGATGAGCAAATCCGATTAATATTACAGTGTTATGCTTATACTGTTCCTTATTCAGCATAAGTGTTTTGAAACTGTATGCTGCCACCGGTCCTGAATATATATATCCAGCGTGAGGCGCTATAATTCCCAGAACTCTTCCCGATATTTCATCATCCTCTATTTGCGCAGAATTCATAAATTCTGATATCATTTTCCTCAAGGAATCCTGGTCTCCCGGATACCAGGACCCTGCGACTGCGGGTTGTCTAATGTCAGCCATATCGACCTCCTTCTCGCCACTTCTGGCGCAACCTGAAAAAATAATTATCATCGATAATATGAAAGTAATTTTCTTCATAATTCCTCCCATAAATTACAATATAGAAAATTTTTACGGAAATTCAAACAATAAAATAAATATTCGGCGATAATTCAATGTAATAATTTGGCATAAATGTCTGCTTTACGCAAATGGTATCCATGCATATCCCGACCAGTCGGGATTATAAGTGGGTCGAGGATAATCGGCGGCGGTGCGCTCGTATGTGTTGCTTTCCTCGAATTGCATAGACCACAGGTTTCGCACCCTGCCGATTGTAGGGACAAACCTATGTATCTGTCCTTGTGCATTATCCATATTGCCCAGATGATGTCCATCTTGGAGATGGCGTCCATCTTTCCCATGACGCATTCCGCATCGGCGAGATGTCAAACCCGACTTCAAGACGGGTTTAGTTTCATTCAGCGATGTATTTTGATGCGTCGCTATCTCAAATACACAACGCGCTTCGTCGTTGTCAATCCGTCCTTCGTTGTGACTCTCACCAGATATATTCCCGATGCGATTGATTCGTTCGGTGTCCAGATGTAAACCCCCTGAGCCGATGCTGAACCCCCTGAAACCTTTGTTGACGCTCGGTTTCTGTCCCCCTTGTCAAGGGGGACAAATGAGGATGGCTTGCCATCCGAATAGGGGGTTACAACATTCCCCCTTATATCGAATATTTCTATTTCCGCTCCCGCTGGCGCGGTGATAGCAACTGACGAATTGAACGGATTAGGAAATTAATACTCCACATTACCATTTGAATCCGTTTTTATAAGATAGACCTCTTCAGAATTCGGGTATGATCCTTTTGTGCCTACTACGATGTATCCGCCATCGGATGTCTGCGCAACAGAGTTGCCCATATCATTATCACTTCCACCATAAGTTCGAGTCCATATAGTATCGCCCGCCGAATCGGTCTTAAGAAGAAAGACATCATTCAAGTCTGCGCCGTATTTGTATCCTGCTACGATATATCCGCCATCGGATGTCTGCGCAACAGACTCACCGCAGCTTCCGCCATAAGTTCGCGTCCAAATAGTATCACCTGATGAATTCGTCTTGATGAGATAGACATCCCACTCTTGACGTCCTGCGACAATATATCCGCCATCGGATGTCTGCGCAACAGAGTAACCTTTTTTAGAACCGTTTCCGCCATAAGTTCGAGTCCATATAGTGTTGCCTAATGAATTTGTCTTGATAAGATAGATTTCACAATATACTGAGTCGAAGGAGGATGTGTTACCTGCGACGATATATCCGCCATCGGATGTCTGCGCAACAGAGTAGCCGCAGATTCCGCCATAAGTTCGAGACCATGTCATGTCGCCTGATGAATTAATCTTGATGAGAGAGACATCATCCCCTTTATGTCCTGCTACGATACATCCGCCATCGGATGTCTGAGCAACGGAGTAGGCTTCATCGCTATCGCTTCCACCGTAGGTGCGTGTCCAAACTGTGTCGCCCAACGAATTTAGTTTCAAAACATAAACATCCCAATCGCCTGCGCCGGATGATGTGTTACCTGCGACGATGTATCCGCCATCGGTTGTCTGCGCAACAGAGAGGCCGCAATCTGAATCGCTTCCGCCATAAGTTCGAGTCCATATAGTGTCGCCCAACGAATTTAGTTTCAAAACATAAACATCCCAATCGCCTGCGCCGGAGGATGTGCCACCTGCTACGATGTATCCGCCATCGGTTGTCTGCGCAACAGAGTAGCCTCTATGATAACCACTTCCACCGTAAGTGCGCTCCCAACTAGTATGATTTCCGTTGTTATTATTATCGTCACCATCATCATTAGTACTTTTTGAGCAACCCCAGAAGCATACCCCCACCCAAATCACCATCACCAGCGAAAAAATGCTCATATTACGCATTTTATGCCTCCTGATTTATTTGCGGTGTCGCAGGGACAGACCTATGTGTCTGTCCTTGTGCATTATTTACATTTGTATTCATATTCGCATTTGCATTCACGGGACGCACACACGGGTGCGTCCCTAATTTTATAGCAAATACGATGATTACCAGCCACAACTTATCATTCGCAAATACTATTTCACCAGCAATAATCTCTGTTCACTTCTAACATCGGGTGTGTTCAGGACTGCGAAATAAGTTCCACTGGGAATATTTTTAGAATCGGGAGTCCAGCGAAGTGTGTATTTTCCTGCAGGAACCACATCATCGATTAGAGTAGTTATCTTTTGTCCCTTCATATCATAAATCGAGAGATTAACATCGGTTTTCTCGGATAAGAGGAATGAAATAGATGTCGCCGAATTGAATGGATTGGGAAGTGCATCGATTATTTTAGTTTCCGATGGAACAACCGGAGATTTTCTGGCATAATCTTGCAATGATGAAGTCAGTTTATAGATATAGATCCCGGCAAATGCATCGATTCCATAGATAGTATTATTTTCAGCATAGATATGAGTCCAATATCCGCTGTGTGGCAACTCATCGACTAACTTAATTTCTGGTAGATTGGATATGTCGAACACTTTCATAGCGCCCTGTCCGTCGGAAAAATAAAGTATATTGTCCTCTGTGACTAAATCTGTGCCCCAGATAGTGGGATACGAATTTACCAGATTTGGCGTTTCTGGATTGCTGACATCTATAATTGCGAGTCCATTGGGACCATCCGCTGCCAGCAGGTATTTTCCTACCAATTCGATTCCATTACCGCCTTTCTCGCTGGTTCGTATAGAACTGACGAATTTCGGAGTGCCATCGCCCAAGCGCCATATTTGATAACCACCGAAATAATCTGATGCATATAAATAATCCTGCGAGATAACAATATCGCAAAATTGGACTGAACCATCATTTATATTGTATAACACTTCGAAATTATCTGGGTCGAGTATATAAATTCCCTCGCTTCCCATAGTCAATGCGCAATAATTCTCGCTGAATACAATTTCGCCGATTGGGTCGAGTTTTTCCAGTCGAGTGATAGGATATTCCGCCAGCCAATTGCCAGTGATGTCGAATTCCTCGATATATATGTTCTTGTCGAATTCACTTTTTACCTTTCTTGCGCCGATAGCGAAAATGCTGCCATCGTGGTATGCTACATCCCATACTGTGTGGAGATAATCGCTACCGAATCGATTTTCTATCACCGGATTTTCGGGAAATTCTGTATCAATCAAAATTATTCCAGAACGACCAGCGGCGACATAGAACTTATTATTTACTATACATCCTCGTTTTGGGACATCAGATGTGGGAACTCTACCAATCTGGAATGGCTTTTCCACATTTGTAATATCGAACACAGAGAAACCCTCATACGAATTGGCAAGATAAATATTATCATCTTTCAGCACACAATCTACGGTAGGGAAATCATCTATGCTCCACACCAACACAGGGTCTTTTTGATTTTCGATTAGCCTATAAGTAGCGAAATTAGCCATACCGCCAGCGAATACTACATCGTCTCTTACTTTCACTATTCGAGGTGATTCGAATGGGAAACTGAACAGGTGCGGTCCGAAAAGCTTTCTTTCTTCAGGCGATGGTTTATCCAGTCGCCCGTATAGAATTATATCTCGATATGCCTTTATTGTGGTGTAAATTCCCTCCTGTGTTCCATATAGATAGAAATTCTGGGGATTCGGGACCATAAACAATCCCAGTCCGAGTTCACCTGCGGCAGCGAATAGTTTATTCTGGTAGAAATCGATTTTCATCAATTCACCATTTAGTCCTAAATATCCGAGTAATTGCGGACTTTCTGGTGTTTCTACACTTGCAGAAGCCACAAAATTTGCTCCGCCGATATAAACTATATCGCCTTCCAAATCCATACAGGTAAATCTGGTAAACTTTGTTTCATCTGGAATGTGTGGGAATTTCCCCAGCATAATTGGAGTGTAAGGGTCGCTGATATCGAATATTTCCAATCCCTCTTTTTCCCATAGCACATATAATTTCTGGTCATCCACAATGATTGCTTTAATTCTGCTGGAATGTCCCTCGATTGTGCCCATCAATTGTGGGAAATCACGCTGGTAGATATTGTAGATATTGAGCATTCCGCCGACACCAGCATATACTACCTGTCCCTTCGAATGAATCGCCTCCACAGGATTTAAATCGACTCGGGAAACTTTTTCCACCCAATAGGTATCGGCATAGATTAATGAAAACACCAGAATCAGTAATAATAATGTTAGCTTTTTCATAACGACCTCCTGTTTATTTTTCTCCTCTATATATACATTATAATGAAATAAAATTGAATTTCAAGAGTGAAAATGGATTTTTATGGATTTTTTTATTTCTTTATTTCTTTTTGCTCTGGGTGGCAAAATAACACTAAATCGCTTTTGTCCTATCTGGGATTAAAGCAGAAAAAATTATTATAGTAATAATTGCAATTACTTTGTAGAATTTAGCAGACTTTCGCCAGATAACATTTTTGGGAATCTGATGTTATGGACCGAACCGAGTTATGCAGGCATCGACAGTGTATGCGGAATCGAGAGAGATAGTGACATTAGCGAAATCCTCCCAGGTGAGTCCGGAGAGTTCGAAAAATACCGAATCACACTCTGGAGTGTAGCAAAGAGCACTTATATATGTGCTGGCGCTGGATAGAGTGTATGGCGGATTTATCCCATCATCGATAGTGAAAAAAACAGCATTGGTATCGATAGTTGTGGAATCGGTCCACAGGACTAATTGCATCACCTGTTCCGGGCAGGATGTATAAGAACCGCAAGGCACCGGGCAAATCCACTCCGCACTAATAGTTTCACACTCGCAGGGAATAGGAAACACCTTCACCCACACTGAATCGATTAGCGGAGATAAATCTGTGCTGACACCTACTCTACTTATATTAATATAATACTGAACCCAGACCGTATCTATGGGAGTGCGAATTTCGTCGATAAATGTTCCCATAGGCGAATCGTGGTATGGAGTAGATGATGGAACAGACCAGCTGGCGCTTTGGCAATCGAGCAATGATTCTCCGGCGCGTCCAGAGACAC
>QNEG01000137.1 GCA_003645115.1 bacterium
AGCCGAGGAAATAAAATATTAGATTTTGTAGGAATCAAGTCTCGATTTCGGACAATCTTTCGGCGATTACTTCCGAATGCTGTTGTAATTCTCGCATTATCTCATCTAATTTTTCCCGTTCCTTGAAAAGTTCATCGGCTATATTAAGAGCGGCAAGAATTATGGTTTTCGATGTAGAAATTCCCCCGGAGCTATCCACTATTTCATAGATTTTCGCATCGACATATCTGGCGACTTCTCGAACATAATCCGGAGGCTCGGTTGTCCTTATTTTCAATTCTTGATTGAATATTTTAACTGCTACTGTATTTTTTTCAGAATCCGACATATCCCTGCGTCCATTTGGAATCTATGGTTAATTACTCACCTAAAGCTTCATTAATTCTCGACATAAGAGAATCGAGCTTTTCTTTTGCTGTTTCAGTGCCCTCGGCAGATTTCTGCAACTCTTCTTTTTCTTTTATTGCCTGTTCCAGGTCGTCTTGAAGATTTCTTACCTTCTCTTCCAGTTCCTGATTAGCCTCCAGAAGTTGTTTCTTCTCGGATTTTAATTTGCTTACAGCCTGAATTAATTTTTCTATTTGTTCTTCAAATAGTGCAAATGTATCGTTCACGATTTACCTCCTTCTCAAATAATAATTTATGTTAAAGGTGAAAACCATCATAACAAAATTATAGAGATACTCCCATTTTTCGCAACAAGTTTTTTAAATATAACCATTATTTTGTATCTCACTTCACCAGAATCAGCTTATCGACTGCTTTCCCGCCACTATAGTCGAGAATCACAAGATATATACCAGCGGGATAATTCTCGGGCTGGCTTATTTCTCCTTTCCCCGAAATTTCATAATCTAATATAATTCTTCCTGATAAATCGACAACTTTAATATTAGTTTTTTCCGGCACATCAAATCTAATCACACCCGATGGCAGACAACTAACATTATATGTTTTTTCTTGTTGTTTTTGTGAAGTGATATCTGAAGGCGGAATTATGACATTTACTCCGTCGGAAAATCTATCACCGCCGCCAGCGAATACTACCGGTCCCCAGCCATCTGGTGAAGTGTCCATATAATAAGCACCGGCTTCGAGTTCTTCCGGGTCCCATTGGTTATTTCCATTGTCGTCGATATAGAATTCGAGTGTTTTAAATCCAGCTGGCACAGTAATAGAGTATTCGAGTTCATCGATAATATAAGTGCTTTCCAGGTCAGCTTCACCCGACATCATATCATAGACATTAACTTTACATCCTGGAAAAATACCCATATATGTGATTTCTCCGCCGATTACGCCCTCTGGTTGCAACTCGACAATAGCGCCTCTGGCATCCCCACCTGTGGTGAAAATATCTTCGGGGCAAAGTCCCATCGGGTCGCCAGAAGCGGGTTGTGTCCCCTCTATTTTTACACCGAATAGAGTATATGCTACTCCATCGGTAAATTCTCCGGTAATCTCGAATTCTCCCGGACTAAATAACTCTGCTCGGGGAAGTGACATAAAGAATTCTGCTGGGTCGAGAGTATCAGCCCCACCCATAAATTCTGCTAGTTCATCCGAACCAACTGCCATAACTATATACAGTCCGAAACCACCGTCGGGATATATCAATTCTCCGCTGATAGTCCCGGCAAATAGTGAAAATGACAATATTAAGACAATAAAAATTATCCTCCTCATTTTTTACCTCCAGTGTTTAATTTTCATATGGCAATACATTATCTCTCCATTTTATTTGACTCGATTTTAAAGAGGGGTTTCCCAATTTATATCGGCGCCACCGCCTAATGACCATCCACCAGATTCGGGGTCGGTGACATCTGTTAGCATATATTTAATTTCGACACTGAAAGAGAAATTATCTTGCGGACTGAACGAGAGTCCGCCCAGTCCTTGAACTCCCGCAGTAGCGGTGACATCCTCGCCAGTTTGAGTAAAATATGCGCCGATACCACAACCTACATAGGGGTCGAACATTCCTCTGCCCAACGGGTGTAATTCTCCATTCAGTTGAACCGGTATTAAAGTGACATTTTGTCCACCGCTTTCGTATTGCGACCAGCCGACAGACATTTCTGTGGTTACCTTGTTGGAAAGTTTATATTTTGCCGAAACCTCGAAAAGTAGTGCACTGCTTACATCTCCCGGTGGGTCGAATACGGAAACACTGGCATTCACAGATAACTTACCCTGTTTCTTTTTCGCTTCGACACAGGAAAATAAAACAATAAATATGAGTGCAAATATCAGCCATTTAAATTTCATTTCATCCTCCAATTGGAATATTACATTTAATATAAAATCTATATTATTCCCCGCTTTGGCAAGTAATTATTTTAAATACATAAAACACACACTAATCCTTACCCTCTCAATATTTTCCAATTTGATAATAATTCTTTTCTTTACTTAATAGTAGATTAAGATTATATTTTCGGCAAAAGGATGAATTTATGGCAAAGAAAAATACAGGTATTCATCGGCTATTTTTGATAGGTATAATAGTCCTGATAGTAATCTGGAGTGGATTTAATCTTATAAATTTTCTTCAATATAAGAAATTCTATCAATTTGCTCGACAAGACCTCGGCGAAAATTTGGCATTGCTATCAAAAAGTATAGCATCCTCGATAGACTATAATTGGGTGGAGTTAGCTCGAATCGGTATGCCAGAACTGGCAGAAGAAAATCCTACCGAATTGCTCAATTCATTGGTGGACAGGGAAGAAATATATAATATTTCCGTTCTGGATACTACTGGTGAGATAATTTATTCCACCGACTCTCGATTGGCAGTGGGAATTCCCAATCCATATTGGGCATCGGAGACAAAAGCAATAAAGACCGCCAGTCTGGGAATTCCAACTTATGGGGGCTTGAGAAAAGTAGAGGATAGATTCCTTAGGGTAGCATTTGCACCGATTTATGACCCATTCGGTGAGGTTATTGGAATAATGGGTTTGGAGGCTGGCGCAAACTATTTCGGTCTGCTGGCTACTCTCCACCAAGGTCTGTGGATTCTGGGAATCGTAAGCACTATCGCCATAATATTTATAATAGTGATTTTATGGCTGGGAAAACGAGAATTGGAAAAATTATACAGTCAATTGGAGCGAGCAGCTACATTATCCGGTATCGGAATGATGGCGGCTACATTAGCGCACGAGGTAAAAAATCCGTTGGCGATAATAAAAAGCTCTGCGGAATCTATTCCCGATGCGCCGAAAAATGAAGTAATCGAATTGGTCGATTTTATCAACGAAGAAGTGGAACGATTGGCTGGTATAGTGGAGAGTCATTTAGCAGTGGCGCGAGGACGGGAATTCCCAAAAGTTCCCCAGAAACTCTCCGCAGTGGTGGAAAAAGTAATCCCCAGATATCAAAAGAAATTGGGAAAACAAGGTATCGGTGTAATAGTGGAGGTAGAAAGCGACCCTAAAGTCCCGTATTCGTTTCCCTCAATTCGTCAGGTGATTTATAATATTATGGAAAATGCAGCATCGGCGACACAGAAAGGTGGAATAATTCGAGTAAAAATCGGGACGGAAAATATAAAGCAAAATGAGTATGGGTATATTTCCATCTCGGATACTGGAACGGGAATTCCCACCGATAAATTAGAACATATTTTCGAGCCGTTTCATACCACAAAAAAACAAGGAACCGGTCTAGGATTATTTATTGCAAAACAGATTATCGAGGGACACAATGGAGACATATTGGTAGAATCTGATGAGAGCGTGGGAACCACATTTAAGATATTAATCCCTGGAGAATGATATCTGTTCGTCTCAAAATTACTCAAAATATCATTGCGATTTCGACTGGTCGGGTTCGAGAGAGCATAGCAATCCTTTATTTTTTCGGTTATTAGTAGAGCATTTCGTCTTTTCTATCCTTGCAAACACAAGTTTGAGACGGTTTAAGACCCTCCATTCAGTTAGCGAGGTAATAGATGAAAACAAAATTTATTCTATTTTTTTTATTTCATATCGCCAACCGATTGGAATACCAGCTTCTTTTACTATCGCCGAGACCGAGCAATATTTCTCATGAGAAAGATTTATTGCATTTTCGATATTTTCCCTGTTGATATTTTCGCCCTCGAATATGTATAGTATATCTATTCCTTTCGGGATTTGGGGATATTTTTCTCTTCGAGTAGTAGTTAGTTCGATTTTGAATTTTTCCAACCGAATGCGCATTTTATCCAAAATAGATAGGACATCGATTGCGGTGCATCCTGCCAGAGATATCAGGAACAATTCGAATGGTTTAGTCGCCGATTCATTTCCGCCATATTCGTGGTCGGCATCCATTACCACCCAATGCCCGCTATTTCCTCGAGCCAACAAAGTTAAGCCATCGGCTTGTGTCAATTCTATTTTTATCTCATCTCCCATAATTACCTTTTTGCTATTTCTCTTTCCTCATCGAGTAATTTTGTAAGTATCGCTTCTAAAGCAGAGTAAGTTTGAAATCCAATCAGTTTATATCGAATATACCCCTCCTGGTCGATAAAAAATGTAGTGGGAATACTTCTGATATTACCGTATTTTTTCAGTATCGATGGGTCTGCTTGTCCCATTAGGATAGGATAGTTTATTTCATATCGCTGGATAAAGTTTTTCATTTTCCCCACATCGAGTTTAGTGTCCAGATTGATGCCGATGATTTGTAATGATTTTTCAGGGAATTTTTCTCTGAGTTTCACAAAGGATGGAATTTCTTTAAGGCAAGGCTGACACCAGGTAGCCCAAAAATTTAATACTATTACTTTTCCTGAACAATCGCCCAATTGAAATGTATTACCATAAAAATCGGGAAGCGAAAAATTTGGTGCCTTAGTTTTTCCCTCAAGATTTCCGGGTGTCTTATCAGATGAACATCCTATCAACAATAATCCGATAGAAATTATCAGCAGAGTGAGTTTTCTCATATTATTCCTCCAGTATCGCTTGGATTTTCTCTATCAAAGCTTTTTGATTAACCGCACCGACGATGGAAGAGACCGGAGCACCATTCTTGAATATCAGCATAGTGGGAATACTCATAATATGGAACTGTGCCGCTATTTGGGGGTTTTGGTCCACATTGAGTTTATATACTTTCAGGCGCTCGGCAAATTCCTCGGAGACCGCTTCTACTGTCGGTTCCATCATCTTGCACGGTCCACACCAATCCGCATAGAAATCTACCAGCACTGGAACATCAGAATTCAGCACTTTCGCCTGAAAATTATCACCATTCACAAACTCTGTCTTGCCCATTTTTTCCTCCTATTATTTGTTGTAATATTCTGTCGGTTTTGTTGATAATAATATCCC
>QNEG01000138.1 GCA_003645115.1 bacterium
ATAACTTAATGATAGCTGATATAATATTTATTTTCTGGCTTTGCGCAGAGCGATTGTGAGCTTCTTATCATCGATTTCCCATTGTTTGGAATAATGTGCTTCATCTATCGGAGTGAATTTTATCTCGGTAGCCAGTGTTTCGCTGGCGATACTTTCAGAATGCTGTTTCAACGCCGACAATAATTCATCGTCACTGGATGTCAGGGAGAGCACTATCCTGTCGGTCACATCCAGTCCAGCGGATTTGCGAGTATTCTGTATTCTATTGACCGCCTCGCGAGCATAACCCTCCGCTCTCAATTCATCTGTTATAGTGGTATCCAGCGCCACAGTGATATTTTTATCCTCGGCAACTGCATACGGATGGCGAGCCTTTATCTCCACTATAAGTTCATCCTCGGTGAGAGCGTGCTCTTCGCCATCTATCATTATGTGCCATTGATTGTTTTCCAATCCCTGTTTCAAATCGTCGGATTCGAAAGATTCGATTGCAGCTTTCACCTGTGGCATTCGGGAACCGAATTTCTTTCCCAGTATCTTATAATTGGGTTTAGCGTGATATTCCATAAATTGTGATGCGTCATCCACAAATTCTATCGATTTCACATTCAACTCGTTCAGGACTATATCCAGACCAGACCAATGTTCAATTTTTGCAGAATCGATTATTTCCTGTTCAGCAGGGCAATGGACATAAATCTTATTCAATGGTTGACGAACATTTATTTGAGCTGAATTGCGAGCAGAACGACCCAATTCTACCAATTTTATCACAAACTCCATATTATCCTCGAGTTCACGGTCGATGTAGTTTTTCTCGGGCATAGGAATTTCTCTGAAATGAACGGAATCACCAGCGCGCTGGCGAATTGGTTCGGTTAATTCTCGCCAGAAATATTCCGCAGTCATCGGAGCGAATGGAGCGATTAATTCGCACACTATCACCAGTGCATTCCACAGGACAGTATAAGCGGACAATTTATCATCATTCATTCCACTCGTCCAGAACCTGCGACGATTTCTTCTAACATACCAGTTGGATAATTCCTCTATCACGAAATGGTTAATTTCTCGTGCAGCTTTGGTCATCTGGTAATCATCCATCCATTCTCGATATTGTGTAATCAATGATTGCAGTCTGGAAACCAGCCACCTGTCCATTATATTATCCAGCTTTCCAGGAATAGGAGCAGGAGTATATTCGTCTATATCCGCATATAATGCGAAAAAATTATATGTGTTTCTGAATGTATCGAAAAATTTTCGAAGAGTTTCCGCTATTCCATCTGTATCGAATTTTGTAGGCAACCACGGTGGACTGGTAATAATGAAATACCATCGCAATGGGTCGGCGCCGTAGGATTTTATCACATCCACTGGATTTACCACATTGCCTTTGGATTTGCTCATTTTTTGCCCATCTTTGTCCAGCACCAGTTCGATAGAAACACAGGTCTTGTATGATGTTTGTCCCTTCACAAATGTGGATATAGCAAGTAGTGTATAGAACCATCCTCTGGTCTGATCTACTCCCTCGGATATGAAATCGGCAGGAAATTTTTTCATAAATTCTTCCTCGGAAATACCGAATGGATAGTGATATTGAGCGAATGGCATACTACCGCTATCGAACCAGCAATCGATTACTTCTGGAGTCCTTTTCATCGTCTCTCCGCATTCAGGACACGGGATGGTATATTCATCTACATAGGGTTTGTGTGGATCGAAATCGTCGGGTAGTTTTTGCCCAGATAATTCTTCCAATTGCGCAAATGATTCTACCGCTAATTTATGTTCGCAATTATCGCAAAGCCAAATATTCAATGGAGTTCCCCAGAATCTTTCTCGTGATATTGCCCAATCGATATTATTTCTCAGCCATTCGCCAAACCGACCAGAACCGATTTGTGGAGGATACCAGTTCATTTTCTCATTCTGGTGAATCATTTCATCCTTATATGCAGTAGTCTGGATATACCAGCTTGCTCGAGCGTATTGAATCAATGGTGAATCACATCGCCAGCAGAATGGATAACTGTGAACTACGGTCTCTTTTTTAAACAATAATCCTCGTGATTTCAGGTCTTTTAGTATTTCGGAGTCGGCATTCTTAAACCATAATCCTGCAAATGGTTTCACCTCGGGTTTTATTAAGCCTTCGTCATCGACGAACTGAAGCAAAGGCAGATTCCATCGTTCACCTTCCTCGAAATCCTCGCGACCGAATGCCGGAGCGATATGAACTATACCGGTGCCATCCTCGGTGGTAACATAATCGGCATTTATCACGAACCACGCTCTTTTTTCCGTTTCGGAAAATTTGAATAGTGGTCTATATGTCATTCCCTTCAACTGCGTTCCGCGATATGATTTAATCACTTCATAATTGTATTCGCCTAGAACATCGTCGGCGCGTTCTTTAACTATTATAAAATTTTTTCCCTCATATTTTACCAGCAAGTATTCATATCCCGGATGAACGGCGAGAGCGACATTAGAGAGCAATGTCCAGGGGGTAGTAGTCCAGACCAGGAAATATGTATCCTGGCGAACTTCATTTTCACCGGGAAGTGGCGAAGTAATTTTCATAGTGACATATATAGATGGGTCTTCGGTATCTCGATAACCCAGTGCCACTTCGTGGTCGGATAATCCGGTTCCACATCGGGGGCAATATGGAAGGACCTTATATCCCTGATAAATCAGTCCCTTGTTGAAATATTGTGCAAGAATCCACCACACAGATTCGATATATTCTGGATTGTATGTGATATAAGCATTGTCCAGGTCGAGCCAGAAACCAATCCTTCTGGTTATCCATTCCCAATCCTGCAAATATCGGAATACACTTTCCCGGCAAGCTTTATTAAATTTTTCTACACCATATTTCAGGACATCGCGTTTAGATTTTAAATTCAGCTCTTTTTCCACGCCAATTTCCACCGGTAATCCGTGGGTATCCCATCCCGCTTTACGCTCCACATAGTGTCCGGTCATCGCCTTATATCTGCACACTATATCCTTAACAGTTCGGGATATCACATGATGCACACCGGGTTTTCCATTAGCAGTGGGTGGTCCCTCATAGAAATTGAATCGAGGCAATTCTTTGGATATCTCCAGTGAGCGCTGGAATATGTTTTCATCATCCCAGAATTTTAGGACCTGTGTTTCCAATTCAGTTTGATGTAAATTCTTTTCCGGTTTTTTATATCCCATTGTTTACCTCCGTTAAAATTCCACATTATAAAAGGATGTGTCAAAAATGCAAGTGATTTGGTAAAAAAATATTGACTTATCATTAAGATGGTTCATTTTTATTTTTTGTGCGGGCGTAACTCAGTTGGTAGAGTTCCAGCTTCCCAAGCTGGTTGCCGCGGGTTCGAATCCCGTCGCCCGCTTAAGTAATGTAGTATAAAGATATAATTCATCTGTGATAAGTGGGAGTAATCCCGAGCTACAAATTCCCGACGAGAGCGCGTAAGCGAACTGAGTGGTTGGAATTGTTAATCGGTTTGTTGCGGTAAGGAAGTCCCGATTCATTGGGAATAATATGGGCAATATTCACTGATTACAAATCCTGCTTTCGGTTGTATAATTCCATCGCCTTTTGCAAATCCTGTCGGATTGCTACTGTTATTGCAGAGATGCTTTTGTGGATAATTTCCGGCAGTAATTTCTTTTCCTGTGGTCCGAATTCATCGAGGACAAAATCTGCTGGGTCGGTATTCTTTGGTAAATAGCCGATACCCACCCGCAATCGAGGAAAATCCTGTGTGCCCAGATGTTCAATTATCGATGCCAAACCATTATGTCCGCCATCGGAACCGCTCGCTCGAATACGCAATGTTCCCAGTGGCAATGCAAAATCATCCACTACAATTAGTAATTCAGCGGGAGTGAGATTAAAAATTTCCAATGAATCGAACACTGCGATTCCGGAATGATTCATATAAGTAGTGGGGCAGATGACTATAGTTTCTGTTCCAGCGATTTTTATTTTAGAATATACAAAGTGTCCCTTTCCCGTGTGCCACTTTCCATTGGATTTTTCCACCAATTTTTCAGCTATTGTATATCCTATATTGTGTCGAGTGTTTTTATATTTTTCGCCGGGATTTCCCAAACCGACTATTATTCTTATTGAACGCATAACTTGAAAAATATATATCGAATCGCAATTGGCAAGGAATTGTGATAAATAGTTATACTATTTCTCCTATCTTTCGATATGGATGTGGGATAACCACTTTCTGGAGCAGGACACCTCGAGATTTAGGATATTCTGCGCCGAGTTCTACTGCTGATTCTACCGATGCTATATCACCGGTGATTGTGACAAATGATTTTCCGCCCAGTCCGACTGCGGGTCTGAGTTCTAAAAGTCGAACTTCACCGGATTTTGCAGCGATGTCGGCAGATTTGATACAACTCGCCACAGTATATGTCTCGATAATCCCCAGTGCTTCCATCAATGATGCGCCGGTGGTGGCACTAATCGCTGGTATCACATCGGGATGCAGATTAGGTATCACAATGTGATCCACACAGGATGTTTTCGCTACATTCAATCCCGCAGATACTGAATCCTCCACAGGCTGAACCAATCCGGATATCAAAGTGATAAACTTTCCAGAACATACAGTTTTAGCCAGCAATAATTTGACTTCCGCTGCCTTAATCATAGCATCGGTAGCCTCAAAACCCTTAGCTATACTAATAAATTCGAGTAATCCTATGGAAGAATCCACTTTTCCCAATCCTCATTGAATAAATTTATAATAGGGGAATTTCCGCAATGAAAATCCCCCTGCGTTTCTCTCTATTGCTCCACCGATGCAGTATCGGTGCTGGTAGCTTGATACTTAGACTTGTCGATAGTTTTTTCGATTTCGCTCGTATAGATTTTGAATCCATACTTTTTCTTCGCATTTTCCAGCCAGTCATCATAATGTTGTTTTCTTTCTTCATTTAGCAAACTGGTGCGAATTCTATTTTTTATGGCTTCGAATTCTTTTCTTTTCGGCGGTATCTTCTCGACCAATTTAATAATCGAATATTTATTTCCAACCTTAATCAATTCCGGATAGACCTCACCAGGATTGATGGTGATAGCAGCCTTATATAGATTAGGATATCTTCGATAATTGAATTCTCCCAGGTCTCCGCCTTTTTCTTTTACATAAGTTCTCTCGGTGTGTTCTTTTGCCAATTCGCTTATGTCGGCACCCTTTTTTACTTGGTTCAATAGTTTTTTAGCCTTGCTTTCATCGCTAACCTGTATCTCGATTACATGAACTTTCGCAGAATCAATAAATGAATCCGGA
>QNEG01000139.1 GCA_003645115.1 bacterium
CAATGCGTGGCGTCTTTGACAGGGCCGTAAATCAGCTCGACAGTTTTCTCGCCGAGATAATTTCCTTCGAACGCTCCAGGCCCCGGCCAATCGGGAATCGGCACCGATGGTTCTTCGCCGCCGGTTCCGAGACCGTAGACCGAACTCGTCCAGAACTCGTCGGGTTTGCCTTCGCCGCGGAAGAAATTGAAAACGGCGCGCTCGCGGGTATGGCAGACATCGCGGGCGGCGGTTTTTTCGTCCGTTGCGGTCGAGTATGCCAGAATCGCCTGCCCCATAACGACGCGCTTGGTATCGACATCGGCCTTTAGCGGCGCGATTTCATTCAGACGGGGTGCGAACGGCGCATATTGCGGGTCGCCGGAGAGCGGTTGCCACGCATTGTCGGCGATCTCGGCGTAATCGAGGAGCTTGTCGGTATCGTCGGGAACTTCGTCGCGCAACTTGAGAGTGTCGAGCACGGAATCGTCGCCGGGGGTGAGCGTCGGTAACGAGATGCGCAGTTTTATCAGACGTTCCCGAAGCGCCTTTACGGCTGTGCGCCACGCCGCAGACGCCGCTTCCTGCGCGTCCTCGGCTTCCATAGCGGCTATACGTTTAGCGTGATAATCGTCGTCGAAAGCCTGTATATCGGCACGGAGCCAGTTTCCGAATTCGGGCGTATCGGGGAAAGCCAAAAACCACGCGACCCATCGGGTGAACCACTCGTCGTAATTTTCATCGGTCAGCGTGCTCGGATAACGGGTTTTAATTTCGGCCAATTTACCCTCCGTTTCGCACAAATTCTGTGCATTTTACGTAAGTTGTTGTTGCCCAGGCTTTTAAAAGACTTTTTTTGCGTTTTAAAGACTTTTTCTTCAGTTTAAAAGACCCTTGTGAACTTTTTAAAGACTTTTTATTCCGTTTAAAAGACCTGTGTCAACTTTTAAAAGACCCCAAACCTATTTTCAACGACCGGTTTAAGCAAAAAAAAGAGGGATTAATAACCAATACTGCCAACCCGCCGAACGAATTTCAACCTAAAATTTCTTCACCCCAAAGTCAAACGGTTTTTTCGTCATCCTCCAAAATCATTTCTTCCACTTTGTGTTTTGCTTCTTCGAGAAGTTTTTTTGCTTCTTTTCGTGCAGAGTGCGATTCGCGGACTTTATCGGAAATCTCTTGCTGGATTTTCTTATCAAGAATTGGAATTATTAAGTTCATAGCACTTTTAGGTCTTAAATGGTTTATTATCGAACCTCCACCTTCCCTTTTAATTTGCATTTCTATTGCAATAGAATTAAGCAAAATAGATAAATAGTTAGGTTCAACATTTTCTTTCAATTTCAATCTTAAAATTCCACTGCTAACTATCCCTTTAATTTTTTCACTTAAATAAAATGCAATTCCAGGTGTAGCGTCTTTTGTAAATAATATTTCTCCTTGTTGAGGTTCATAATTGTTTTTCAATTTTTCATATAATTCTTCTGAAATATATTTAGTATCCGTTCCGCCAATTTCCTCCTTTGATAAATCGCTTACACGATAAAATGGGATTCCTTTTTCAATATATTCATTAGAACCAACTTCAATGCCTTTTTTATATGAAACTATCTCTCCTAATTTTAATGTCCTGAATTTTTTAATTTGCTCCAGCAGTGCATAATATTTCGGCAAAAAGTATTCTCCGTCCATTCTTTCTACTTCTTCCGTTTCGGAATAATTGCGGATATTCCATTTCGTTTTCGGCAGTTCGAGTTTATCAAGCCCAAGCTCGGAGAGAAGAAGAGATTCGGCGGTGGAGAGAAGAGAAAGAGAAGATTCAAATTTCTTATTCGCATTTTCAACAATATCAATGAATAATTTTCTATTATTATAAATAGTTCGTGGTATAGGCAAATTAAAAATGATATTTTCAGAAAATCGAGGATGTTCAGATCCTTCTTGACTCCATTTCAAAATTTTTTGAATAGGTTCACTAATAAAAAAAGGAAGTAACCAAGCGATTGATTCATTCCCTTTTTTTGTTAAAACAATAAATTCGGTGGATAAAAGAATAGTACCAGTATTTTCTCCTATATATGCCATTTCTTTTAAATATGAACGAAGTCTTGAAATGATAAAATCTCCATTGTTAGCTATTTTTTTGGCACTTTGTGGACAATTTTCTGAATCAGAGAATTCACCACCTTTTAAAAATCCTCCAATAGCATCTGTCAAGTCATAAACTTTTATTTTTTCTTTCCAATCGCGAGGAAATGCAATATACTTTTTTTCTTTTGCTATTTTGTTTATTGTATATTTGCCAGTTTCATTAAGTCTCTTAAAAACATTCAGTTTATCTATATGGTAATAATCCGCACCAAGTTTTTGGTCGGTTGTTAGTTCGCTAAATTTAACAATGCTCCATACAGCCATTAGTTGCTCCCGACTTTTTTCACCAATTCCTCTCTAATAATATCTCTTATATCTTGCTCGTCTTTTTTATCTTCGTCATTTACACAGCAATTCCAGAAATCACACCAGTGTTTATAAAACACCCACATAACCATTTCATTTAGTAAAACACCGGGAACAGGATTAAGATTACCTCCAAAAGGTTCAATATATTTCATAGGAAATATTTGAGTTTTTTCAAAATGGGCTGCGCCATCTTTGGTGGTATAATCATTGCAGGCTGGAATATAGAAAGATTCTTTATAATCAAAACAAGCTGTTTTAAATATTGTATCTTGATATTCTTTATCTATGCCAAAAATGGGAATCAACAGAGAATAATCAGCTTCCGTTCCATCTGCCCATCTCATAATGACTTTATTCCAGAATATTGCTGGTCTTTTCTTTGCTTTCATAACAAGTAGATACTCATCTGTTCCCAATTTTAGATCCTTTATTGGCCTTCCTCTTTTAAGTTCCCTGAAATCACGCAAATGCTTCACTCGTTTTATTGAAAAAGAATGTAGTCTAAAATCTTCATGATCATCATCTTCTGTTTTCATTTTTAAGCCATAAATCCTTTCGGCAACCAAAGGATATACAGGATAAGCCCATACAATTTGACCTCTCTGATAAGCCCTTGCTTTGGCGTAATCAGTTATCGGTTCATAGAAACCATCAAGAATTTCCAAATATGATTCATGAATCTTCAAAGGAAACCTCTTTGCCTTCAATAGTATCCAGATTCCAATTATATACTGGGTCTTCATCGTATTTGTATGGTCTCGACAAAATGATTGCAGGCGGATGTCGGATGATTTTTCTTTTTTCAATGTATGATTTAGCTTTTTCCTTTATTTTTCCTTTTATTTCATTTATCTCTCTTGTTGATATATCAATAGAAAGCTCCTTGGGCTTTGGTTTTACAGTTGAAAAATCTAACAATTCTCCTCTTGTCTTCACATTCTGCATTGGTTCAGTTTTAAAATAAACAAAATCAAGGAGATTCGGTAGCGGCATATGAGCAAAATCTTCAATCACCCGTTCAATATCACCTTTTGTTTGTGGGTCAATATTATTTTGTGGATTTGATGGTAAGTCATCACGATTAAATTTAAAAAATGTAAGTAATATTCCATGTTCAGTTCTATCCACATTTTCGATTTCTTCAGCATAAGGGCCAAAATACCAGAATTTCCAAGTCAAGTCTGTTAATCTTTCTCCAGTTCTCCTATAATGATAGAGTTCTATCATATATAGTAACTTGGTGATATAAGTCACATTGGTTCTACAATCGTAGTCCTTCTCATGCAGAAAATCGAGAAGATAGGCGAGTATATTTTTTGCTTTGTCGTCCATAGTAAAAAAAATAATAAATCTATTTCTTATAAAAACTAAAACCTTCTTTTTTTGCAAACTCTATAAATGCATCTGCAATTTCATCCAAATCGTGATGAACTATCGGATGTCCAAATTCATCTAGTTTTAATTTTCCGTTTTCGTCCTTTTCAAAAATATATTCCCCGCTGTTGTCCTTTCCGCCTTCTTCGGAAACAGCAAAGAAAATCGGGTAATCATCGACTTTGGGGCAAAGCGGACCCGCGTTCGGGTCATCATTCCATTTTTGAAGGAAAAGAACACTTGTTTTCGTTCCAGTGTGAGGCTTAAAAGTGTTGGGATGCAATCCGACGACAGCGAGAATTCTGGCTCGTTTGGCGATAAATTTTCTGATTCCCTCATCGCTCGTATTGTTAAATCTCCCTTGCGGAAGAACGATTGCCATTCTTCCGCCGGGTTTCAGAAAATTGAGATTTCTCTCGATGAATAGAATATCGCGACCGATTTTTGATGGATACTTCCCATTTGGTTTTTTGGAAATATCATAATATTTAATGATTCTCGTATCTTTGATGTCTCCGGCAAATGGTGGATTTGTCATAAGAATATCGAAGGCAAATTCTTTCAAATTGTCTCGATTGTATTTGTCCATTTCGGGGTCATCGAAATGTCTCAATCTATCCAATAGTGGATGCTCATCGCCGAGATTCCAGCTCTTGGGATTTAATGAATCGAGCCGATAAACATGAGTTTTGCCATCGCCTGCAATGATATTTAGTGCTTTTGCAATTTTTACCATTCGAGCATCGAAATCGATTCCATATACCATTTCGGCAGCATATTCCCTATCTTCTCCGCTTGGCCCCTTCGCCGTGAACTTGTGCCCCCAAACCTTGAATATCGTATGAACAGTAAAACCACAGGAACCAGCAGCGGTATCTATCATATACTCATCTCTTTTTGGATTGAGCATTTTCACGCACATATCGATTACATGGCGGGGAGTGAAATATTGTCCTTTTTCGCCCTTGCCGACTTTTATTTCGAGATATTCGAAAGCCTCGTCTATTACTCGTAAATCGCAATTGAAAAGTTTGACATCCTGTAAAAACGAAACACAAACCTTTAATTGTTCGGGCGTCAATTTTATCTTTTCGCCATAATCGAATACTCCGCTCCATTTCGATTTTGCATCATCGAATAATTTATCGATTTTGTCCTTTAATTCTGTGGGATTGTCTCCGTGAACTCGAAATTTTAGATAATAATTTTCACTATTAGAACCTTTCCATTCATCGTAAAGTTTTGCATATATCAATTTGAAGACTTCTTCAAACGCATCGACTCCAGCGTGCGCGAGAACTATGTCTTCCATATCGAGAATTATTTTTTTCAGAGTAGTTTTTTCGATAACTAATTGAGATTGCTGATTTTTATCTTGCAAAAGAATTTCATATAATTTAGATTGTCCTCACAATAAATTAGATAAGGAGGACAATGTGAAAGCAAACCCAAAAATACAAAATTCATTATTAA
>QNEG01000140.1 GCA_003645115.1 bacterium
GTGGAAATATACACCGCCGAGCCATCTACAGCGGGAAAATAAATTCTGTGCAGTGAATTCGACATCCCGGTCAATATCAACAATATCCCTATACTTGCTGGAACGATAGTTTTCCAAGTTCGATGCCAAATAATGTTTATTCCAATGAAGACGAAGATAAAATAGCCAAATATAGCCGTTAATAATGGTTTCGCTATCGGAATGAATGAATATGGGAACTTACTCAATGTTTTCACCACGAACAGGATGTAATCCAACAGCAAACCATCGATGGAGAGTATAGTTTTACCTACCGATGGGATAATCATCCAGATTATCGCACCTATAAATCCCGCAGAAATCACTGGCATCACTACCGGAATAATAAAAAAGTTCGATATGGGCGCAATCAACTGAAATTTGTTAAAATGGAAAATGGCGATAGGCGCTGTTACCAGTTGAGCGGATATGGTGACTAAAATTAGTTGTAATGCACGAGCAGAAATATTTTTCCTGATTATTAAATCCCTGTCGAAAAAAGCGGAAATTCGTGGGAATAAATATATTATTCCACCTGCGGCGGCAAATGATAACTGAAATCCTGGAGAATATATATCCGTTGGGCGAAATAATAGTATAAATAATCCCGCTGCGGCAAGCGCATTCAACGGATTCGATTTCCGGTGCACCAGTGGAGCACTCAATAGAAATACCATCATTATGGAAGCCCGCAGAACAGATGGTCTCAATTGCACTAATAATGAATATCCCATTAGAATAATAACCATAATTCCCACCGACCAGATATATGACAATTTAATTTTTGTCCGCAATAACCACAACAGTGCGAATGCTATAATTCCGATATGTAATCCCGAAACTGCCAGTATATGAATTACTCCAGTATCGGCGAAAAAAGATTTTGTTTGGGGAGAAAGTTTTCTTCCACCGCCGAGAAGCATACCCTCCAATAGTGCACCTCTTTCACCGGGCAGTGAGTTCATTACCGCCATAGTAATCTTATTTCGCAATGGTGCTATTATTTTTCGCAACAATATATTTCCCCTATCTTCATCCAATAACATCGACTGTTCGGCGGTAGTCCATATAATTCCATCGATATTTTTCCGCTTCAGGTATTTATAATAATTTCCCGTTTTATGTTCGATGGACATCGGTGCAGTGGAAAATTCCCATAATTGCCCATAGGCAAGTGATTTTTCCGGTTCTCTGAAATATATTCGTATATTTCCTGATGATGGCATAAATTGCTCGCCATTATGAACGGAAATAAGTTTCATCTCCGCAGACCACCTATTTTCGCTATATTCTGGGAAATTTGAAATTATTCCACGAACCGAGCGAACATATTTAAAATTTGTCCAGTGCGTAGCAGGTCGAATAGAATCTAATTCCATTCGAGCGAATCCCAGCGCAAAAAATGCAAACAAAATGGCAACCGATTTATAACCGGTTTTAGTGCCGAAAGATAATATGGAAAGTAATATTGCAAATGAAATGATAATCGGAATGGGAACAGTGAATTGGAAATAACCAACCGAGATAATACCGAGAATAAAAGCGATAGTTAGCCACAGGATTGGAGCATAAACTTTAGTAGGTCGAGCCATTATTCCCGCCTTTACGACAACTAATTTCCCGATATATTAAATATTCAGCGGATATATTCGTTATCACAACCATCTAACCACAACACTGCCCCAGGTGAAACCAGCGCCGAATGCTACCATAAGGACATTATCGCCGGATTTAATTCTACCATCCCGGACAGCATCATCTAAAGCCAGTGGAATAGAAGATGCAGAGGTATTGCCATATTTATCTATGGTCACTACAACTTTTTCCATCGGGAGTTTCAATCTTCGGGCAAGGAAATCGATTATTCTAATATTTGCTTGATGTGGTATAAGCCAATCCAGGTCATCCATTGAGACACCTGATAATTCGAGTCCCTTCAATGCAGCTTCCTCCATAGAGCGAACAGCGTGTTTGAATACCTCATTTCCCACCATATAAATAGTGTGTAGATTTTCATCCACAGTCTTATGTGATGCTGGCATAGCGGAACCACCACCATATTGAATTAGCAAATCGCCTAATGAACCGTCGGAGGCAGTATATGTAGCCAGGATTCCAGCGTCTTCGTTCTTTGTTTCTACCGATGGTCCCAAAACTACAGCGCCAGCGCCATCGCCAAACAGCACACAACTCGCTCTATCATCCCAATTGGTTATCTTGGTCAATTCTTCCACACCGACATCCAGAACATATTTTGCCATTCCTGCCTTAATCATCGCATCAGCCTGAACCAGAACATAAATAAATCCGGTGCATCCAGCCGAAGAATCATACGCCATTATTTTATTGGCACCGAGTTTATGCTGAAGTAAACAGGCAGTAGATGGAAATACATAATCAGGAGTTACTGTGGCTACTATAATTGCATCTAAGTCTGTGGCTTTCAAACCCGCCATATCTAGTGCGTTCCTTGCTGCTGGTAGTGCCAATTCCGATGATGGCGTATTTTCATCAGAAATCCGCCGTTCCACTATTCCGGTGCGCGTCCTTATCCATTCATCGGTGGTATCTACTATTTTTTCTAAGTCGAGATTAGTTAGCACCTTTTTCGGTGTAAACGAACCTGTCCCTAATATTGCTGTTCTCATCGTCGAGCTCCTTGAGTTTTTCAGTGGCTTTTCTCAATGCTTCCTGGAGATTAGCCAGAACCATAGTCTGTGCCAGTAATATCGCATTGGTTACTGCTTTCACAGAACTGGTGCCGTGACCAATCACCACATTTCCATCCACGCCGAGCAATGGCGCTCCGCCATATTCTGCATAATTGAAATCTTTCATCGTCCTTTTTAGTGAGGGATAAAGCAACAATCCCCCCAGGATGGAAAGAACCGATATTCTTCGTCCTTTCTTGAACAATGTCTTTACAAGTGAAAAAATGCTTTCGGTGTATTTTAGTAGAACATTTCCGATGAAACCATCGCACACTATTACATCTACGAAACCGGTCAGGATGTCTCTGCCCTCGATATTGCCGACAAAATTTAGGTCGAGTTTATGAGCGAATTTAGAAAGCAATTTGTTAGTGTTCTTAGTCACCGCATTGCCTTTGCTCGGTTCCTCGCCGATAGATAACAATCCCACTCGGGGATTATCTATTTCCATAATCAGTTGTGCGTAAGTAGCGCCCATAACAGCGAATTGTAGCAAGTGATGAGGTTTACAATCTACATTGGCACCGACATCGAGCATAGCGATAGGATGTCCTGCCATAGTGGGAAATACTGTCAAAATAGGAGTTCTATCGATATTAGCGATTTTTTTCAATCGCAACATAGACGATGCTGCGATTGCACCAGTATTTCCAGTGCTCACGAAAGCATCGCTATCACCTCGACGAACTAAATCTATTCCCTTAACTATGGAATTATTCTTATTTTTTGCAGCCTGAAGTGGTTTTTCATCCATACCAACGATATCATCTGCATTGACTATACTAATTTCCTGGGGACGAAAGTGCTTCTGTGCGAAGTATCTATCGATTTTGTTTTCCTGTCCAACCAGAATAATTTCCAGATTTTGTGCTTGTGAGATAGCCTCCACAGCTGCATCTATATTAGTATCGATTCCGGTTTCGCCACTGGAGACATCCAAAGCAATCCGAACAGGGTGTTTCCGTTTTTCCAGCTCAGAATTCCACTTCGCTGCCCATCTCGATGTGTAATACTTTATCCTGCCCGTAATTAACTCTCCTGTTTGGAAATTATCGGTCGTCCTTTATAATACCCACAATAAGGGCAAATCCGGTGAGGAAGTATAATTTCCCCACAATTCGAACAACTCACTACATTGATATTTTTTAGTTTCCAATGAGTCCTTCGTTTTCTCTTCCGTTGTTTGGAATGTCTGCGTTTTGGTAATGCCATATTCAACTCCCGATTATTGATTTAACCATTGAAAATATAATCCATTGGTTAAATGGCAAGTAATTTTCTGATTTTATCAATCACCAGCCGTGAATTCGATAAGTTCCCAGATTTCTCCATCAGAATCTACTTCTTTAACCGAACCCACATTCTTTGCAGTCCAAGTATAACTTGTGTCGGTAGTTATGTCCTGGATAGTGCTATCGCCGATATCGATTACCATTCCACTTTCAATAATGAACTGGACTTTCAAGCAGTTATAACTTCCCGCAGGAACTTCGATAGTTTCACTGGACAGGACTTCGACAGTTTGATTAAACCAGGAATGATATTCATATCCAGCCGAGGTATCGGTGGTATCGATTTCCAGCGATGTCCAGGAATCTCCGATGGAGAAAGTAGCAGGAATCATCAACCAACTGGAATCGAAATCGGGGACATATACATATATTGCACCATTGTGTATCTGGAAAAAAGAAGAATCGCCATCATCGAGCATAATATATGTGGTATATCCATCGATTTCCATAGTCCCTACAATTTCTGTGATGGATGTATCGGCTCGAGAAGAATCAGTATATATCCACTGATTACCGACAGCGAGCGGGAAATAGTCCAGGGCGGCAAATGAAGTGGTGTCATTGCCATTGCCATTGTCATCATCATCGCTACAACCGGTAAACATCAGCATAGCGACCATCACCACAACAAACAGCCCAGCAATAATTTTCTTGTGCATTTTATCCTCCTTGTTGATTTTTGTTTTCCAACAATTGCTTCAATTTTTCCCATCTGGGGTCGATTTGTTTTTCCTGTTTTTCTTTTGTATGTCCACAATCGCCATGGTTGAGGTTAGCTCCACATATCGGGCAAAGTCCCTTACAATCGGGTTTACACAATGGATGCGTGGGAACTCCAAGTAATACCGCATCTCTAACTCGTGGACTGATATCGATTTTTCCCGATGCGGGATCGACTCTTACTATGTCTTCATACCACAATTGAGAATTGATAGGAGCACCCGCAATCAGTCGAACCGCAAAGTCGATTTTCTCAGCCAATTCAATGGGGAAAACATCCAGACATCGCACACATTTAGTCTCGATAATAGTGGAAACCGTTCCGAAGCAAGTAATCTCGAGCCCCCGACGAATGTTATTCAAATGGAGTAATACATCCGTTGGAAAATCGACATTGTTATATTTCAAGTCCAGATTTTCCGGTTTCCATAAGAAATCGGAACTACTTCGCCCCTCGGGCAATGCGGATACTTCAAAATAATTTTTTATCATATTTATCACTTAAAATTTTCAAATAACTTTTTAATTATAAAATCATCATTTTAA
>QNEG01000141.1 GCA_003645115.1 bacterium
ATATGTAAATATGACCCAGATGGTAATTTCACTTCCTGCATTTGCAGAAAATTCTGTGGCGGAAATTCATTACAAGATTAACAGGAAAAAAGATTGTCCTATCCCATTTGGAGGAATTAATGTTCTGGTTGGTGAACAGCCAGCAAGAAAAGTATGTTTTGGGCTATATAGCAAGGGACAAAACATAAAATATACTTCTATTTCTGGCGCGCCAGAACCAAAAGTCTCCGGGCAACTTATACAATGGACTATCCAGAATTATGAGGGTGTGGATTATGAACCGAATATACCACCTAAAAGAGAAATAATGCCCACAGTATTATATACAGCTTCACGCAACTGGACAGAAGAAGCAGAATTCATTGCTGGAATGTTTTTACCACACACTATTCAGGATGAAAATATCACCGCACTCGCCGAATCATTAGCACAAAACAAATCTAAAATGCAGGCATTGACCGATATTTTCTATTATATTCAAGAAAAATTTAGTAGAGTATATCTAAACCCCAATATAGTCGGTTATCGCCCTAATGATGCCAATGTGGTGTTGAAAAATGGATATGGCGATAGCAGAGACTTATCGGTGTTATTGATTTCGATGTTGAGAGCGATAAAGATTCCCGCAAAACCTGCGCTGGTCGCAATTAACGGTGCAAAAATATTAAATTTCCCTACTGTGCATCAGTTTTCTCGAGTTGTAGTAATGGCTACAGTAGAAAATGAGACTTTGTTCCTCGACCCGATGCAACAATACGCCTCACCAGGATACCTGGGAACTGCAAATGGTGAAAATGCATTCCTGATTTCTCCAGGCATCGATAAGTTGGTTAAGGTGCCAGCTATCGCTCTGGACAAAAATCGAGTGATATACCGATATAATTTCAATATAGGAATAGAGCGAGAAATGGCTGGTGAGGTTATTACCGATGCGATGGGAAATCCTGCATCTTCTATTCGAGCTATGTTTCGGCATACTAAAAAAAGTAAAAAGGAACAAAAGTTCCAGAATGCTGTATCCAATGTGGCAGATGGTGCGAAATTGCGTGGCGAACCAAGACTCGAAGGTATCGACAAAAACGATGGAAAAGTTGTTGTGGAGCTTTCATTAACTGCGGAAAATTACCTGGTAACACAGGAGGAAATGGCTATTCTGTGGCTTCCCAATTCACCATTCGGACTGGTAGGTTTGCCTGATATCTCGCTGGAAAAACGAAAATTCCCGATTTATACTGGTGTTCCCACAAAAGTCGAGAAAAATATCAGTTTTACCATACCTGCCGAATATGAAGTCCTCTATGTGCCACCTATCACTAATATTGAAAACAATGTGGGTTCGTTGAACATATCATCACAACATAGCGGGACATCTATTCAAATAAACATCACTCTCGCTATAAAATCCAAGCGAGTCACTATCGAGGATTATGAAAAATTGAAAAATTTAATCAGGACTATTTCCACCAAAAAATTCCGATTAGTTCTGATGGAGAAAAAATTAGACCAATAGCGATTAAGGAGAAATAAAATGAGAAAAATAGTCAGCTGGATAATTATTGTATCCATTGTGGGAATGAGTTTCGCATGGGTGAACATTTTGACTTTCGAGGGTGTGCGAATGTCTGTGGATAGATTATCCGATGGAAATTTTGTGACAGTAGGGTATAGCAACCTATATGTTTTTTCTACTATTCAAGGAGATATTATCGAAACTTCAGGAGACCTATTCACTGTATTTAATGATACGGACACCACTGATAGTGATATTTTCCCCGCGCTTTCTGCATTCCCCGATGAGGGATTCGTATATTTATATTATCATAGCGACTCCAGTAGATTTGTTGTCCGAAAACGCTCTAATACGGGTGGACCAATGTGGTCACCTTGTTATTTTCCTTCCGATGAATCAGCTCCCGGTGTGGATGAGAATATTTACTTTTTGAAAGATATTTATGCACTAACCGATGGCGGATGTTTTTATGCCGGTGGAGGAAGATTAGTCGATGAAAACCAATGGGATGCTATGATTGGATATATCGACTCCGATGGATTAGACCAATGAACTACCACCATAGAAATCAGTTCCGATACCACCAGACACGATATCATCCTAACTATCCAACCCTATGGAACCGAATTTATAGCGGCAGGAGCATCCTATCTTGCCGATTTCGAATATGCATACCCATTTATACTCCACTTCGATGCTGATGGAATTCCAGGAGAAATATGGAGAGACACCGTGGGAGTGTATTGCTACGAGATACCACAGGGATTTTCGGCAGTGAATGATGCAGAAAATATATTGGCGGGAGTTTACACGGAATTAGGCTCATATTTCTGCATATTCTCTCCCACCGGTGAGATAATATTGAGAAAGAATTTTAATATAGAAGTGGATAGTTTAGTTCCGGCTTGCTCGGCTCCTGCCGATGATGGTTTCGTTTTAGCGGGAATAGCAAACCAAGTTAGTCATACTTCTGTATGGATATCTAAAATGAATAACTCGGGTGAATTTATCTGGGAAAGAAAATATTTGGATAGCGATTTTTCATTGATTTTCGATATAGAAAGAGTAGATAGCGAATATATCGCCACGGGATGCATAAGCACTAATCCAGTGATAATGCTGTTGACCGAGGATGGTGATACATCGGCAAGTTTCGTATTCGAATCCAAAGCGAACCGTATAGACAATATCACAGTTAATATAGAACCGAATCCATTCAATTCATTCTGCCAGATTAAAGTCGATGTTGCAGAAACTGGCATCATAGAAATTTTTAATATTCGTGGAGAAAAAGTCGAACAATTCCCATTGCGCAAGGGGAATAATAGTTTCATCTGGTCGCCAGAGAATATATCTTCGGGAATATACAAGGGAAAGATAACTACTGTTTCATCACAGGGATATTTCAATTTACTGTATTTAAAATAATTTGGGAGGAAATATGAAAAATAGAATTATATACCTCGCCACTGTCCTGACAATATTTGCAATTATCGTGCTATTGTTTGCCTCGGAGTCCACCTCCATATACAAACAGCTAAAATTGATGAATCGAGTGGTCACCACTATCTATTCAGACTATGTCGATCCAGTGGATTATCGCAAATTGATTAAAGGTGCCATAGATGGAATGACTTCTACACTCGACCCTCATACCGTTTTCTATACTCCAAAACAATACGAGGAATTGAAAGTGGATACTCGAGGAAAATTTGGCGGTCTTGGAATCCAAATCGGAATAAGAAATGAATGGTTGACAGTGATTGCGCCTATCGAGGGAACTCCAGCATATAGAGCCGGTATCCAAGCAGGCGACAAAATTATAAAAATCGAGGGAAAATCCACCAAGGGAATCACTACCGAAGAAGCCGTAACCAAATTGCGAGGAGAACCGGGGACTAAAGTTACTATTACTATTTCCCGTGAGGGAGAACCGAAACCTTTCGATGTCACCATTACCAGAGATATTATCGAAATTAAACCAGTGCCATATTATGGATTGACCAAAGATAAAGTCGGATATATAAGGCTTTCGCAATTTTCTGAGGAAGCTGGTAATGCTGTCAGGGAAGCGTTAATTGAATTGCAACAACAAGGTGCCAAAGGTATAATTCTCGATTTGAGGAATAATCCTGGCGGATTGTTATCTCAAGCTGTAGAGGTTGCCAGCTATTTCCTGGGAACCGATGCTTTGGTGGTATATACTAAGGGACGTTCTCCGTATCAATCCAGAGAATTTTATACCGAACACCCGGGAGAATATCCCACCGGTCCATTGGTAGTGCTGGTCGATGGTGGTAGTGCATCTGCATCAGAAATTGTAGCTGGTGCTATTCAAGACCACGATAGAGGTTTGGTGATGGGGAAACCCACCTATGGAAAAGGTCTGGTCCAATCTGTCAAACCTATGCTCGATGGCACCGCATTGAAAATTACCACCGCAAAATATTTTATTCCCAGCGGAAGATGTATTCAGAAAGAGGAATACTTGACAGAAAGAAATTCTGCAATCGTAGTGGATACGACAGATTGGGACCCCGAGCAACTCGACCCATGGGAATTCGAAACTGCTCCCGCCGATACCGATACCACCGAAAAGGAAAAACCAGTATTCTATACCAAAGGCGGCAGAAAAGTATATGGCGGTGGTGGAATCAACCCCGATATAGAAATCGAGCCTAGAAAATTGAAAAAGTTGGAATTCGATTTGCTCAGAAAAGCAATGTTTTTCAACTTCGCTGTTCATTATCTTGCCGACCATAAAAATGAAATAAAATCTCCAGATTTCGAAGTGTCCGATGAAATATTGACGGAATTTAATAAATACCTTCAGGAAAATGAATTCGAATATCATTCCAGAATCGAATTACTGGTCCAACAAATCGATTCGATAATAGTGGAGGATACACTAACCCAAGTCACTATGGAAGCTCTTGAAAATTTCAAGCAAAGACTCCAAGTCGAAAATAAATTAGATTTCCAGCGAAGCGAAGATTATATAAAGAGGCAGATAAAACGCCAGTTGATTCAGGCGATATGGGGCGAGCACGAACGCTATCGGCAAGTAGATGTGGAAACCGACGAAGTTATCCAGCGCGCCGAAGAAGTTATCCTCCACCCTGATAAATATGAAAGTTACCTGCAAGTCGAGGATGAGTAATATCCGGTAAAGAGTTCGTCCTATAACGGCGAGACGGGAATCTAAAGGTATTGGGGAGCTTATCGCGCCGTTCAGACCATTTTCCAGCCAGCTAATATCTCCCCTGCCAGATATGCCGAACCTGCAACGAATATTGTTCCTTCATTTTCTGCGGTCATATCAATCGCCTGTTGTAATGCCAGAGCAGGATTTTCCTGCACAAAAGATTTTATACCGAACCGATGTTCTGCGCAATCTGCCAGCATCTGCGGACTATATGTCCTCGGGGAATTTGCTTTCGTGAAAATGAAACATTTTGCCACTTTCGACCAGTGATATATCATCTTTTCATAATCCTTTGGACTATTTATTCCCACCAGAAATATCGCTGGCGCCAAACCCAATTTGAATATTTCACGAGCAGTAGCTATCGCCGATGGCGGATTATGTGCACAATCCACTATCACCAGCGGATTTCGAGCTATTATTTCCATTCTGCCGGGAATTCGCACTCGCTCCAATCCCTGTTCGATTTGCGAAAATGGAATACCGAACAATTCTGCAGTCATTACTGCCAATGCAGAGTTTTCTCCCTGAAATGAACCGATTACAGGAAGATGATAATCGAAATTATGG
>QNEG01000142.1 GCA_003645115.1 bacterium
ATATCAACACACCGGTTTCCTCCAGATTGGAGGCGCAATATTCCTTTGCTACTAGATTCATTCCATCCTTTAGCGGAGTGACCAATGCGATTTCTGCAGTCCGATAGTATGCCAATAACTCTTCTCGCACCAAACTGCGATATATATAATGGATTGGGACCCATCCGGAGCGAGTAAATTCGCCATTTATTTCACCGACCGTTTGCTCTATTTCTCTTCTTAAATTCTGATATTCAGGGACATTTTGTCTGCTGGGCACCACTACCTGAATAAAAGTTAGTTTCTTAATCAATTCGGGATATCTTCTCATAGCATTCTGGAACGCTCGCAGACGGTTGATTATCCCTTTGGTGTAATCCAATCTATCCACACCCAGTATTATATGTTGATTAGGCAAATCCTCGTGGATATACCAGGCTCTATCGGAGACCTCCTGACTTCGAGCCATGTTCTCGAATTCGTAAAAATCGATGCTGATAGGGAATGCCCCGATTCGTATCTGCCGATTATCGTTTTTTATCTTTCCCATAATAACCTGCCCTTTACCATAAATCCTGATTCCTCGCAATAGTTTCCGCACACAGTGGACAAAATTGCGCCTATCACGAATAGTCTGGAAACCGATAAGGTCATATTGTAATAACGAATTCAATATCTCGAACCGCCAGGGAAGGTTTAGGAACACATCCAATGGAGGAAATGGAATATGCAGAAAATAAGCTGTGTTTATATTCACATTCATTTCACGCAATTTTTTGGCTACATTAACAAGATGATAATCGTGAATCCAGACGAAATCATTATAGCGACAGTTTTCCGCAATTGTTTTTGCAAATTTTTCATTTACATTTTTGTAATAATTCCAGTATTCCGGGTTGAAATTGCAATGAGATGGCAAGTCGTGGAAAAGAGGCCATAATACCTCATTGGCGAAGCCATAATAGTAATTATCTATTTCCTGTTTAGTCAAATTAACCGGTAATAATTTGTATCCCCATTTCCTGCTGGCATCTTTTAGACAGGGTTCCAGTGGTCGAGTTATATCCTCCTGTGGTATTCCAGTCCAACCAATCCATAATCCACCTCTATCTTTCAGCACCGGTGCTAAAGCTGTTACTAATCCGCCGGAACCCGAAGTTACAAATATGTCCCCATTTTTATCTTTCTTCAACACGATGGGCAGACGATTCGAGGCAATTATCAAACGGTGTTTTCGTCCCATCTCGTCAGTCATATTACCCCTCCGTTTTGTTTTCAATAATTCTTACTGGAAATTCTGATTCCTCGCTTTTCAAAAATAATGTCTGGCTGGGATATGCGAACTCGATTCCTTCTTGTTTGAATTTTTTATAAATTTCCAGATTGATTTTCTGTTGAACATCCATATATGTATTATAATCGGGCGATTTCACATAATATACCACCTCGAAAATCAGCGCAAAATCGCCATATTCTTTGAAATGCGCACGGTCGAAACGAACAAGTTCGATTGAATTTATTATTTCCTCTATAATTTGTGGGATTTTCACCAGTTGGTCATAAGTAGTCTGATAAATCACTCCCAGAGTAAATAGAACCCTTCTTTCCATCATTCTCTTATAGTTTCGGATTCTGGAGTTGAGAAGGTCATTATTGGAAATTATTATTTGTTCTCCAGATAGACTACGAATTCGAGTAGTTTTTATTCCGATTTTTTCCACCGCACCTAAATAATCTCCCATTATGATGAAATCGCCGATTTCGAACGGTCTGTCCAGCATAATGGAAAGCGATGCGAATAAATCGCCCAGAATATTTTGCAGTGCCAAAGCTACCGCTAGACCACCGATTCCTAATCCTGCTATCAGTGTAGTGATTTCCACTCCCAGATTATCCAGCACTAGCAGAAGAACGACAGACCATAGGACAAATTTTCCTATCAAATTAAGTGCGGTGAAAGTGGTCTTTGCGGATGCATCGTCCTTTTCCATTCTTTTGTTTATCTGGATTTTTATTATCGCCTGAAATAGATAATTTGCCCACACCCCGAATTGCAATATTATGGTGATGATTGTAATTGTCTGGATTATCGACCTCACGGGAGCCTGGAAAAATAAGGTCAGACTGGCTATATAACAGGATATGACTATTAAGAATAACAACTTTGTCTTATCGACTATTTCCACCAAAAGGTCATCTATCACCGTTTTAGTTCTTTCGGCAATTTTCTTAAATCGTGTAAGCATAATTGCTTTTATTAATTTTAAAAGTATCACCAAAAATACCGCCATCGATACTGCTATTACCCAGGTATCCAGTGGATTTCCATAGAATTTGAAACTCCAGAATTTCATCTCTTGCCTCCTATGATTTTATTCCATATTTGTAGAAATTGTATCAATTGTTCTGGTGGTTTAATCCAGATATCTGCATTAGTGGGTCTAAATTGTTTTCGCACCAGAACGGATAATCCTTTCCCTGCTATCGCTTCGAATGCGTCCTCATCGGTATAATCATCGCCCAGATATGCCGATGCGGTATCATTAGGCATCTCACCGAGCAATGTTTCCACCGCATATCCCTTATCTCTTCCGGGAACACGAATTTCCATTCCGCCATCGAATTCACTCAACATCAACTTATATTTTTCCGCCACTGGAGTTAGATTTTGTGTAATTTTATTTTTGAGTTTAGTTATATTCACAGGTTTCATTCCTCGCCAATGGATGGCTATACATCCGGGTTTGTGTTCTGCTCGTTCAGTGAGTCCATTATTTTCTACCCATAAGTCTATTTCTGCTAATCCTTTCATTGTAATCTCATCGAAATTCATAATATCGGGTTTGGTTGGTTCATAGTTTGGCATAAGTCTTTCTATACCGTGTGAACCCCATATTTCCGGGCGATTTTCCAGTCCCAATAGCGGAATAATATCCTGTGTCCATCTACCGGTTATTATTACTACTCGAGTGGTGCCATTTTCTATTATTTCATTTAATATATGTCGAATTCCCTCATAAGGAAAGGCTTTATCCTTTTCCCGACGAAATGGCGCCAGTGTTCCATCATAATCGAGCATTAAAAGGCTGTGTTCTGCATACTCGAGTTTTCTAAAAAATGAATCCAATATTTCTTTGGTATTATCTTTTTTCATTATTTTATTCCCCCTCGCAATACTCCTCGATTCAATATTCTCTGAAGAAAAACAATAATCAATATAGCGGGGATAAGCATAATAACTGCCAGGACACTCGCCGATGCTAATTGCCCAAATTCCGTATAATAATATATTAATGGCGGCATAGTCCGGTGTGTCAACTGAATCAACAATGCATAGGTGAACTCATCCCAGGACAGCAGGAAAATGAGAATAAACGCAGTGGCAATAGTGCCTTTGACCGATGGCAATGCGATTCGTATGAATGCGCCAAAAGTGGAGCAACCATCGATGTATGCAGCTTCTTCCAATTCATTGGGAATTTCCAAGAACGCGCTGTATGAAAGTAATATTGCAAATGGCAATCCAATAGTAAGATGTGCCAGTATTAATCCTGGACCGAACGGATGATTGTAAATTCGCAATGGAATCAATAATGCAGTCAATGGAATAGCGATAGCGATTGGCGGCAATATTCTGCTGACAATAGCGAATCTGGTGCCGAACCCCTCGATTTTTTTCCATCGCGCCAATGACCAACCCGCTGGAAATCCGATGAAAATAGATATAATAGTGGTGCCCAGTGCTACCCAGAGACTTAATAATAAATGCTCCAGTAAAGACTGTGTTTTCCATAGATTGAAAAGGTTTTGCAGACTCAATTTCGATGGCAATAATGTAAGTGGCCAGGTTGCACTTTCGCTTTCTGGAGCGAATGCCTGACGAACCACCAAAAATATCGGTCCCAGATTTATTATCAATAATATTATTAAACCGAAATTGTTCCCCATTGTGGTTCTAATTTTTCTCCACCATAGTGATGATTTTTCGATGCGGTCTGACAAATCTGACTCGGTTCTATTATATGTGTCATTCTTATTCATTATATTCTATTCCTTTTCCGCGATAAAAATAGAGTAAGTGCTGTTGCGATAAACAATCCACCTGCGAGTATCAATGCGGTGGTATTAGCAGCTGCAGGATTGTTCGCATCTATTTTGTAATGATATGCTACCGAAGTAAGCACTGGCATTCCCTGGACACCCATCAGCACGAATGGAGTAGCAAAAATCCTGAAAGCATCTACAGCGCGAAGAGAAAGTGCTACCAATAGTGCGGGAATCACCAGTGGAATTTGAATATGTCTAATCACCTGCCATAGTGATGCGCCATCCACTCGAGCAGCCTGGATATAGCTTTCCGGCATTTGTTCTAATGCTGCGAGCACAATTAAAAAGACGATTGGAGTAACTCGCCAGGCATCCACAAATATAATTACAATCATCGAGAGGATACTACCCGGTCGAAACCAATTCACTATCCAATCTGCGCCGCCGAGATTATATAGCAGACTATTTAAGTATCCGTGCTGTCGGAATACTAATTTCATAGTTAGCAAATAAACTATTTGCGGGACAGCGAATGGGATTATTGCCACAGTTCGCCAGAATGTCTTTTTCCGGCGCAAATAGTAGAACCATATCGCCATTGCCACGCCAATAAAAGCCTCCAACACCACACTGGATATGGGAATGATAATATTGTATTTCAGACCCTGCAGAAAAAGTTTATCACCGAGAACGAATAATATATTATGTAATGAAAAATTTCCCTGTGCATCTGTAATTGCGGTAATTCCCGCGTAAATTAGTGGAATGATTTGCAAAGTAAGAAATCCCAGCGCAGGTATCGCAACCAGTGTGTATGTTAATTTTCGTTTAGTCAGATAATTCATAACCCTAATATGCACACCCTCTATTCACTTATAACTTATTCTATAATAACAAAATAATCGATTGACTGAATATGGCAAGAATAAAGATAAATTTTAGCGGGGACTATCTAAAGTATTCCTTTCCCTGCAGAGCACTGGAAAAATTCTGTTTATTTATGTATTGACATATCGGAAAATGTAATTATTTTTCATCATCTTTTAAAAAACAACTGTGAAAGGAGATATTATGACCCAGCAGGAAGGAAAATATTTATTTACCTCGGAGAGTGTGACCGAAGGTCATCCGGATAAGATATGCGACCAGATATCCGATGCCGTGCTGGATGCAATGCTCGCCCAGGACAAAAAATCTCGCGTAGCCTGCGAAACTCTGTGCAAAAAC
>QNEG01000143.1 GCA_003645115.1 bacterium
ATTTGCATGCTTGCTATTTTGCCGAGGGGGATAGAGAAAACCGGGGAAATTAAATTCTCCCCGGCTGGAGTTTTCAGGTATAGAAATTCTGTAATCGCTATTTCGTCGGAGCAGGAATAGTGGAAGCATTGATAGTTTCCGCCTTGGCTATATTGGTGTTTTGATAACGGCGATAAAGGTTTTCCCATATTGGATCCAATAGGCGAGCGCAATCGACATCATATTGGAGCATCAGTTTGTAGTATTCAGGGTCTTTGAGCACATATTTTGCATTTTCGTCCAATGATTTGGCATTGAGTTCGGTGATAATCCTATGAGATTTTTTAAAGTGATCTCTTATGAAGCAAGGGCGAATCTCGTTTCCGCGCTCGTTAACCGGTTTTTTGTAATTGTAGGATTTTTGCCATTTTCGCACCGCTGTGAGAAGCGGCGTTTGTAGCACATCAGAGAGGGTTTTCCCGTTATATATGAAGTCCTTGATGTTGTGAGTGTAAAATGGCACGAATGCACAGGGAGTTATATTTCCGTTCCAATCAATGTAGAAATATCCTCCACTTCTACCTCCAGCAATACACCCTGATGAGAATACTCCGCTGTTCCAGAAATCTGCTATAAACAGGTGCTTTTCCCGGACGAGCATCATCTCGCGTTCCCACATTTTCTTTCTCACCCCAGGAGGCACCTGCATCAATACTGATGGACCCCTACCGATTGGCATATATTGGAATATCCATTGGAATAGTGCTCCCTGTTTGTTGAAGTAGAAGTCAATAAACTCGTCGGAAATTAAAAGTTCTGCATTATGCGGCATCGCTGTGGTAGAAATTCCAAAAGGTGCACCTGTTTCCCGAAGGTTTTCCATTGACTGCATAATTTTGGCATAGGTGCCTTTTCCACGGCGTTCATCGGTTTCCTTTTCAACCCCCTCTATAGATATTGCAGGATATATATTGCCCGCCTCGGCAATTCGTTTCGCCAGTTCCCTGTTAAACAGTGTGCCATTTGTATATACCATAAATATCTGCTCTGGATGTTTTACCGCTATGTCTATAAGGTCATATCCATCGCTGCGCCAGATAAACGGTTCTCCGCCAGTGATTACCGTGAACCAACTATTCCATTCCTTATATTTGTGCGTTAAAATCCAGTCTAATTCATAGAAAGTCAGGGAATTGTTAATAAATGGCGAACTGGCGGCATAACAACCTTTGCATTGTAAATTGCATTTTCCAGTTGGAGCAATCACCAGAAAAGTGGGGGGGTCTTCGCCGTAGTTTTGCGCATATTCGCTTTTAGAAAGCGAAAAATCAACCGGTCCTGCCCCAAGAAAACAATCCACAAAATACCTAAGAGTTTTTCTGACTTGTGGGGAACCTTGTCTGTATGCCTTCAGCACCAGTCGCAAAAGTGCCGTGGAAATATAGAATTTATCTTCCAGTTCTCTTTTAGCAAACTCAGGATCGGTATCTTTCACAAACAGAGGATACGTCGCTTTTTCCAGCGATACAAGCACAGGTTCTGGGGCTTTCGATAATATCCCTATCCTCCCAGCCACCTTTTTTCTCATAAATTCACCCATCGTTGCCATTTCTAACCTCCTTAAAATGTTTTTACCATTTGCGTTTTTTTGCAAAATCACTATTCGTTAACTATTGTTGCTCTTGACCGCTGAAAGTAAGATGAGATAAAAATTTTTGTAGTATTTCTTTGCGTCCTCATCAGAAATTTCTTCGTCTATGACTAATTTTTCTAATCCAATAAGAAATTTATTTATGGTTTCCGCTAATAAATCAATATCCTTTACAAAAAATTCATCAGATTTTGCGCCATATTCCAATATTTCCTTTATGAGATTTTTCTCAAATTCACGCAGTTTTTCGGATTCTTCTTTTATTTCTGGTAAAATTGCTTTTATCTCATCTTTGCTATTATGGTATAATTGCGAAAATTCTCTTAGTATCTCGTGTCTGACCAAAAAATATTTTTCCAACATCCTATCGGCTGACTTTTCGGAAAGCGTTTCCATAAGAGCATTGCGTATTTTCTTTAACTCCCCTCTTATCACATCGGAAAAAACCTCTTCCCGCGAGTGAAAATAATTGTAAACAGTAGAGCGAGCCACCTTCGCTATTTTCGCTATCTGGTTCATATTGATTTCCGACAATCCTGTTTTTTTGAACAGTTGGTTCGCAGCCTCAATGATTATTCTTCGCGTTCGCTCTATTTTATTCTTGTTTATGTTCATTTTGGACACTTTTGTCGTTTGTGTCCAATAATATGGATGTCAATTCATTTGTCAAGGAAAAATTTTGAAAAATTTTCTTTTTTCCTTCACTAATAGGGTTTGATTGTCCGCCCTGGAATTTTTGCTAAATTTGATAACTAAAAAAAATAAACCGGAGGGAAGATATGCCCAAGCGCATCATCCGTGCACCCAGGGAGAACAAACTAATCTGCAAAAGGTGTCACCAAGAAGCAGCGATGAGAATGCTTATGAACAACATTGCCCCCGAGGTCGCCGAGGATTCCGATAACCTTATAGTCTATGGTGAAACCGGCAAAGCAGCGCAGAACCAAGGGAGCAATGTATCACAGCGGTTCATCTCCACATAGCAGGAATCACGAATCAGGAAATCACCTACCATATTGGCATTTTCCATAATTAGAGTGGATTGGTCGAAACATTGCCGAAAATTCCAAAATGGAAAATAAACTCGGCGAGCTATATATGTGCTACTATCGTAGAGAAATGTTCGATAGACAGTGTGCGCGTAGATGGTGCAATTTTCTGCCTCGAAATACGAATTATCATTCATAAAATGTGGAAACTGCGATAGATATTCCTGAAATACATTTAGATATGCGCCATTGCGGACGATGACTTTGCCATTGTCCTGTTGCCATAATATTCCTCGAAGTGCCAATTCTGCATCGTCTATTATCAATACGCCATCGCCATATACGATAATATCTCCATCCTGCTCCATATATGAATCCACCAACAATGTTTCCGGTTCGGGACCGATATATAAATCATCCACACTGCGAATATCGGCGAGAGAATTTATCCTACCATTTGAATCGGTCAATGATATTCTGGGTCGGTTATTTAGAACGGGATATTCTCCGAGAACTAACCATAAATCGAGCAAAATTATAACAATTAAAATCGCTCTAACTTTGGCATATTTCATAGGGATTCCTCGGCTAAATATTTAATTCTCGATGGTGATTGTCATAATAAAGCTGGCGCGGGGAGTCGAACCCCGAACCTGCGCATTACGAATGCGCTGCTCTTCCGTTGAGCCACGCCAGCAGTTAATATAATTAAGTTGATGAATATATTTTATGAAAGAAATTTTTTTATATTTCCTTCCCAAGTTTCGTGGGTCGTTTTTTTTAGTCATTAGTTGTTAGAAACAGAAAAATCGATTCACCACAGATGAAACAAATACTTCGGGTTGCAGAGTCTCTCGTTCCCACCGCTCTGTATGAGAACAGATGATGAGATATTGCTGGAAATTAATCAAATTATATGATGTGAAATCTAAAATAATTATATTCCACAACATCGGACATTTTCATTTGACTAACAATGACAATCGATTTTATTTACAATTAAGTTAAAATAATCACAAGGTGGTAATTATGAATAAGAGAGTGTTGCTTTCTGGTAATGAGGCGATAGCGCGAGGTGCTTATGAGGCTGGAGTCCATTTCGCATCGGCGTATCCTGGAACTCCATCCACTGAAATTCTGGAAAATGTAGCCAGATATTACAAGGATTCTATCAAGTGTCAATGGGCACCCAATGAAAAAGTAGCTGTGGAAGTCGCTATTGGAGCTACATTCGGTGGTGCTCGCTCTATGGCTGCGATGAAGCATGTCGGTGTTAATGTGGCTGCCGACCCATTATTTACACTATCCGAAACCGGTGTAAATGGCGGTTTCTTGCTGGTCTCTGCCGATGACCCCGCTATGCATTCATCGCAAAATGAACAGGACAATCGCAGATATGCCAAATTCGCAAAGATGGCATTGATAGAACCTTCTGATTCCCAAGAAGCGAAGGATTTTGTAAAAACAGCTATGGAAATATCGGAGAAATTCGATATTCCGGTGTTGATGAAAATTACTACTCGAATAGCGCATTCCAAAACAGTAGTCGAACTCGGGGAGCGACAGGAGGTTCCTGTTAAGGAATATGAACCCAATATCAAGAAGCGAGTGGTAATTCCAGCTCACGCCAGAATACTTCACAAAAAACTGGAGGAAAGATTAGCTGAACTCAAAGAATATACCAATTCCTCATCCCTTAATCGAATCGAACAGGGTGAGTATTCTCATAATGGAAAAAAAATCGGAATCCTGACCAGTGGTATTTCATATCAATATGCGAAGGAAGTGTTTCCCGATGCTACTATATTGAAACTCGGTTTGACATTTCCATTTCCCGATAAGCTGGCGAAAGAATTCTACGATATGGTGGACGAAATTTGGGTAATCGAGGAAAATGAACCATTTCTGGAAGAGGAAATGGCAATCGCTAGTCTGGATGATAAAATAGCCATAGGAAAGAACAAAATCCCGCTTTGCTTGGAATTAAACCAGGAGATAATTCGTGAGGCAATATTGGGGGAAAAGGCTCGCACTCCACGGGTGAATTTGTCAGAACTGCCAGCGAGACCACCTGTTTTATGTCCGGGGTGCCCTCATCGCGGAATTTTCTATGTCGCTAATAAGATGAAATTACACGGCACCACCGATATCGGTTGTTATACTCTGGGAGTGATTCCGCCATTGGAACAGGGAGAAACCTGCATCTGTATGGGGGCATCGATAGGTATCGCTCACGGACTCGGTATCGCACAAGGTCCCGAATTTGGGAAAAAAGTCCTGGGATATATCGGCGATTCTACATTCATCCACAGCGGAATGACTGGATTGATAAATCTTGCATACAATAAAGGCAATGCGGTGATTTGCATACTGGATAATTCTACTACCGCAATGACCGGACATCAACCACATCCGGGCACAGGTTTTACTATTACCGGCGAACCAACTTTTAAGGCAGATTATGCAGAAATTGCCGATGCACTCGGAATAAAAAATGTCTATAAAACCGATGCGTATAATCTGGAGGAAATAGAGAAAGCGCTAAAGGAAGCTACTGCAACCGAGGAGCCTGCTGTTATAATAAATCAAGGAAGATGTATATTAC
>QNEG01000144.1 GCA_003645115.1 bacterium
GCCAATATAGAATCCTGTGATGCGTATTCCCATAATTCTGCTGCGCGGGAAAATGCTTTCCATGCTGTTAATATGTTCCTATTCTCGCCGATAAAAGACAAAATTGCTTTCTGTCCATACAAGTTCGCCATCACGAATGAAACCCAGTGTGATTCAGGTTCCTTGCCCCAATAATTCAGACAAATTTTTTCTACGGAATCGATTTCGGTCATCAGATTTTCGAAACCCGATTCATCTTCCATATCGTGCAGTTCCGATGCTCGAGCTATTATTCTGAATACATCTATCGACGGGTCATCGGGATATTCTACGGATAATGAATCCAAAATCGAATACGCCCTTTGGAAATGGTTATCGAATACAGCAAACATAACATCCGCCAGTGAATTATAATAAATCGGAATTTTTGCAAATATTGTAACGAACAGAATAAATATGGGGATGAAACATTTTTTCATTTTTATTTAAAGTGTCTGAGAATATAATCACACATTTTGAGTGCCCATAGCGAAGTAGAATTATCGAAAGATTTGTTTTCGTTTATCGCGCTTATAAAGGTTTTCAATTCTTCTTCTAATGGGTCTATATCTGGGATTTCAGGACGAATTAACTCGATTTGCTTATCTCCGAATTGAATTATCTCGCCTTCGGTTTGTTTATTGGCGATTCGAGCAATTTCAGCAGTTCTATCGCCAAAATCTATCCCCACATAAGAATTATCCTGGAAAATTTGCATTTTTCGCTTGGAATTAAAAGACATTCTGCTTGCGGTGAGATTTACAATCAATCCACTTGCGAATTTAAGTCTGACTTGAGCGATATCTGGTTTATTTGTGATAACCGATGCACCCGAGACCTCCACGGAAGTGACATCTGTTCCGCAGAATTTTGGCAATAATTCCAAATCGTGAATCATCAAATCCTCGACTACGGAGACCTCGGCACCACGGTCACGGAATGATGTCAATCTATGAACCTCCACGAAAACAGGATTACCGATATACTTTTTTGCGGCTATATATGCGGGATTGAAATTTTCTATATGACCCACCATAAGTGTGACTTCGTGTTCCTCGGCGAGCTCTATCAGTATATCCGCTTCATTTTCGCTATCTGCAATCGGCTTTTCGATTAGAATGTGTCTTCCTAATTCGATTATCTGCATTCCCAATTTACCGTGAGTATCGGATGGCGTAGCCAGAATTACCGCCTGAGAATAACCTATTGCCTCATCGAATGACTGGAATGATTTAGTATTCAACTCCTCGGCGACCTTGTCCGCTTTTTGTTTATCGATATCCCATACACCAACTAATTTAGCTTCGTTCAGTTTTGCCAATTTTCTGGCATGAATGGTTCCCATATATCCAGTTCCTATAACACTAATTTTTACTGGTGTAAAAAATCGCATATACAATTCCTCCATTATTTTTTCATACCTCTCGCCACAGCAATTGGGAAACGGTGATGTGTGACTTTTCCATTCTGCTCGATTTCCGCCACTATCACATAAGCTCCGGTTGGCACTGGATTACCATTTTCATCATTACCATCCCAAACATTGGCAGCTTTCGCTTCAAAATCGACTATTAGTTTACCGCGTAAATTATATATCCTGGTCTCGATAGTAGCATCGACGGGAGCGTTTATTACTATCTCGGCATTTTCTCCTCGCTCGGGATCGAAAGGATTGGGTTGGACATCACAGGTTATTTTCTCGGTCGCCGACCAAATGCTATTATCCTGACACGGTGTGGAACCATCGATACTCCTGGAAGGGCGCCAATTATCAGTATCCATACCATCCACATATATACTAATTCTTTCCGCCGATACATCTTGTGTCCAGTCATCCACATCATAGGCGACTTGTTCCACTATTTCTTCATCGGGATTAATCAAATAAATCGACTCATAATCAGTATTATTCAAATATCGCCAGCTTTCTGCCACAATAGATGGACAGGAGAATCCCGCCAGTGGAACCTCGCATATAATTGCATATTCTCCCGGTTCGATTATAAATGAGTCGTATGTGATAGTTCCCGTTCCGCTGGCATCGGCGATATCCCAATTGGCAAGGTCGATAGATTCATTCCCGGCATTATATACTTCTATCCATTCGTGGTCGCTGATTTCAGGGTCGAACATTATCTCCGTAATCACGATAGTCATTCCCACCTGAACAGTAATAAATGCTTCATTGTTGCTTCGAACGGTATCGGAAAGCACAGCCACCAATGAATATAATCCCGCTGGCAATGAAACATTAAACGATATGGTGGTAGATTCATCTGAATTCAAATCGGGAATGGATTGCGTGGAAATAAGAGTGTCATCCACGGTGTAATTATGACTCCTGTCCGTATCCAGATAAAGTGATATATCATAACCCGATGCGGTATAAACTCCCACATTTTCGATATCGACAAAAACATTAAACGGATTATCCGGTTCTGGTCTGAATGGTTCTGCGGACATCGAAGTAATCGCGATATCGTAATCGATAGGCCAGGTGGAATTAATTTGACAGGGAGTAGCACCCGCAGGGTCCTGACAGGCTATCCAATTGTCCTCATTCCAACCATCGGCATAGAGTGAGCATCTTTCCACAGTCACACCATAACTCCAGGAATCCGAGACAGAAAAGATTGCGCTATCCACCACAGTTCCAATGGAATCGTGCAAATGTAAAGATTCACCATCGTTATTGAGAAATCTCCAATCCTCACAGGTTAAAGTAGGACAGGAAAATCCCGTCATATCTACCTCGGTGATAATTGCATACTCTCCCGGTTCTATTATAAATGACTCACTGGTGATAATTGCATTGCCGGTAGCATCGGTAATACTCCAGCCCTCGATATCCACAGCTATATGGTCATTATTATAAAGTTCTATCCACTCCTCGCTGGATTCGGTAGGTTTAAACATAATTTCTGTGATTAAAATGTCAGGGACTTCGCCTGGTTCACTGACTACTATATCGATGGAGTTGGAATTATTTGTTCCGAGAGTATCATCCACCGAGGCGAGGATGGAATAGTTTCCCGCTGGTAATGTTAGTGAAAATTGCTGTTCGACTGAACCACCAGCAGGAATATCTGATAATTCGATTGTTTCTATTTCGGTAGTATCCGAACTCGAGATATATTCTGTGGTTAGCGAAAATCCCGATGCATTTTCTGTGCCCAAATTTTCCACAATCACAGTGATAGAGAATGTATCATCCGGAGTGGGATTAGAGGGTTCGATGGTAATCGAAGTTATAGATATATCCACTGGATAAGTAATTTCATACACAGAATTTATATGGCAGGGAGTGGAACCGGTAGCATCCTCGCATTGCAGCCAATTGGCAGGGTCGGAACCATCGCTGGAATATTCGGGCAATTCCACAGATATATCATATCCCCACGAGCTGGACACAGAATATACAGCGATATCTACAAGGGCACTATCACTGTCTCTCAGATAGACCGTATCTCCGGTATTGTTCAGATAGGGCCAACTACTTTCTACAAAAATAGTAGGGCAATCGAATGTGGTATCGAATTGTGAGATTATTATAAATTCTCCCGGTTCGATAGTAAAAGAAGAATCGACTATTATCGCGGTATAATTGGGGTCGGAGATTGTCCAGCTATGGATATCCACCGAGCTATCACCAGCATTATACAATTCAATCCATTCCTGGCTAATAACAGATGGCTTGAACATTATCTCGTTTATCAGCACTTGACCGAATAAAATACTTGTTAAAATTAGAATAGCGAAAAAATTCCGCATCGAAAAATCCCCCTTAGTGAATTTTTACTCAATTAAAAAATAATTTTGCTCAAAGGCAAGAGTTTTCTTTATGAAATTTTCAGATTGCAAAAATAAATTGGTATAATTCCTGATTAGCCGAGACAAGTCCTGTGGTTTAGACAATTCTTTACTTAGAAATAGACATAAATTTACCCCAGATAGACACAGATAAACGCAGATGAAAAAATGTCATAAGGTGTTAAACAGACTGTGTCAAAACTCATATTTTATCTCAAATATAGATTTATGATTGATTGGGTCTTATTTTCTCACACCAACCGCCGCCGATATGGATTCGGTATGGATTATTATGGATTCGCTGTTTACCATCCCAGGATGCAAAACCGAACCGTAATCGACAAGGGAATTATATTAAATGACTTACTTAAGCCCCTTGTCTATAAGCGCTGTTTTCATCTTTGTTCGCCTGCGTGTATCTACGATTTTAGGCAAATTATGTTTGGTAATTTTGCAGAACTCTTTCTATATAGAATCTTTGGGAGGATTTTTTTCTGCGTATTCCTTGCCCATTTTAAATCCGAATTTCAGCGCTTTTATATTTAAATCCAAATAAGGCGACCCATCGAACCTATCCTGCACTGCATTAAGAATCGAATTTTTAGATACAATTCCAGTATAAGTGGAAAGAAATCCCAGCGCAATTATATTAGCCACGATGGAGTTTCCGAATTTTTCGGAAGCAAGCTTAATAAATGGAACTTTTACTGTTTTCGTGGGACCCATAACTATTTCTACTGCGCTTTCATCGGCAATTACCAAACCATCCTTATCTACTTTCAGAGAATGCTTTTCATACGCCTCGGAAGTAAAAGCCACCAAGATATCCAGTTTATGACATTCGGGGAAAAATATTTCCTTATCGCTGAGGACGATGTCTGCGCGAGTTGCACCACCACGAGCTTCTGGTCCATAAGCCTGACTTTGACTGACATTTTTCCCATCGCCGATTGCAATAGCCTCGCCCAATAGCATCCCAGTAGAGACTATTCCCTGACCACCAGCGCCAGATATTCGTATCTCAAATCGGTTTATAACATCAGGAAGAAGACTTACTTTGTTTTGTTTTTTTGTTGTTTTTTTGGTCTTCTTGCTCTTTTGTTTCGACTTTGTTGGCATTATCTTCCTCCAATTGTTTCTGGAGTTTTTGATTTAGTTTATATATTTCATCGGTATATTCAGGACGAGTTTCGTCCCTAAAAATTCCTATCACTTTTTTACCTTGCAATTCCTCTGGCGACATTTTTTCTGCCTTTGCGATTGGAACTGAATTTTCCTTTTGCCACAACAACATCTGTTTAGGGTCGGGTATCTTGTTTAATCTTCCATAAAGGACAGGGCATTGAGTAATAATTTCCACCATAGAAAAGCC
>QNEG01000145.1 GCA_003645115.1 bacterium
ATATAAAACCATCGATAATGGATGATAGTGAAGGCACGGTGAGGATAATCGACCCGTTAAGCGGTGAATGGTTATTGGGAACGGCGATTCCTATCGACGCAGGCGAAAAAAGCTTGCGTATAACGAATACAACACCGGGCAGTTTTAGATTCGATTGTATGGATGCCGAGGAACGAGGATTTTTCGATTCGGGATTTCTTGGCTCCTCGCAGGAAATCGAATTCGAGGTGCTTGCGATATCCAGTTCCGCTGCGGGTAAATACATGCTCTTTATATCGAATAGTATGGCATGTTTCCACACGGATGTATGGCACCGTATCGATATAGCCGCTGTCGATGCCGATGGTGCTGTGGATGTTACATACTCGGGAACAGTAATGGTCGAAGTTACCGGTAGCGCAGAAATATCCGAACCATCCGGTATAATCAGTATTGAAAACGGATTCGGTTATTTTCTTATAAACGATAGTGTGCAGGAAGATATTGCGCTGACACTTGCGGGAGAACTTGTCGCACCCGACCCGATGACATTGCATTTTATCGAACCGGGAGGTGGTGGAGTGGTGATGGTGGTGGAAGAATGGTCGGATGAACTGATAGCTGCAGAAGAAAGAGATTTACTGGTTGCGGTATTGACAGTAGATGGGCCTGCGGCATCCTTCGATGGAACAGCTATGGTAAGTGTGGATGAACCAGATGGTGATGGTTCATATACTTGTCCTTCATCGATAGACATTGTCGCGGGAATTGGAACTTTGCCTTTCAGTAATTCCGAACCGGAAACTGTGTATATCGAATTTGAAGCGGAAGGATTAATCTCGGTCAGCAGTGCGGTTATTACACATGCTGTGCTTCATGTGTTTTTATCAGATACGCTTGCGTTGGATGAAATGCACGACATATATATGCGTGCGGAAGATTACGATGGAAATGTAATAGATGAAATCAACGCATCGTTCGCTCCGGAATGGGAAGAGGAGATATACAATGGAACATTCTATTTGGGTCCATATACACCGAGTATCGATAGTGGAGAAGGAATGTTTCAAATATCCGATACCGAAGAGGAAGCGGTTACAATTTATTTTGAACCGATAGATTATGAACTTTTAATTGTTCCCGATTGCGAATTCGACCCGGAAATGGGTTGGGAAATTGGAACGGCGAATTTTATGGATGTCGGTATCGATGAAAAAATTCCTATGAAATTCGCTGTTGGAAATGTTTTTCCAAATCCGTTTAATTCAAACATGACATTTTGTGTTTCCATGCCTTCGCAGGGGGATGTTTTTATACAGCTTCGGGATATAATGGGGCATAATGTGTATGACAGAAAACACGAGTTTGTTGCAGGTGAACATAGTGTTGTCATATCTCTCGATGAAGTACCGTCCGGTGTTTATTTTCTAAAAGCATCGTTTAATGAACAAGTAACAATAAAACGGGCAATATTGATAAAATAGCCTGTTGAATAGGTAAAGGCAGGCGCTCGTTATGGAGCGCCTGTTTTATAATATCTAATGAAAACCGGTTTACAAAATACGATTCCAGATTAAGTTCAATAGCACAGATGGAGTGTCTATAAAATAATGTTTAATGAGTAAATTTTAAATGGGAGATATTATGGAGAAATTCGATGAAATGCTCAGTTTCGACGACTTGCTATTGATACCGCAATACTCGGATGTCATACCATCCGAAGTGGATGTATCTACAAAGCTTACACCCTCATTGGAGTTGAATATCCCGATAGTGTCATCGGCAATGGATACTGTAACCGAGCATCGTATGGCGATAGCTGTGGCTCAGGAAGGTGGACTCGGAGTAATTCACCGGAATATAAGTATCGAGGAACAGGCGAACGAGGTGCGTATGGTCAAGAGATTTGAAGCGGGACTTATATCTGACCCATTAACGATTGTGCCCAATGCTTCCATAGGCGAGGCGTTCGATATCATGCGCAAACGCAATATTTCCGGACTACCCGTAGTAGATGGTGCTAAACTTGTTGGGATAATAACACATAGAGATTTGCGATTCGAAACCGATATGTCCAAAAAAGTAGCAGATGTTATGACCCCCGATCTTGTTACGGCGAATGTTGGAATCGATTTTAATGAAGCGCTTAAAATATTGCACGAGCATAGGATTGAAAAACTCCCGGTCGTGGATAAGGACGGCAAGCTAAAAGGACTTATTACCGTGAAGGATATTCAGAAATCTCGTGAACACCCGTTTGCGGTAAAGGACAAATTTGGAAGATTGCTTGTAGCTGCAGCAGTGGGTGTGGGCGACGACCTTGCCAATCGTTCCGCTGCGTTAGTCGAATCGGGTGTGGATGTTATCGCTATAGATACTGCTCACGGTGATTCAAAAAATGTAGTAGAAGCGACAAAATATATAAAAAAGCACTATCCGGAAAAAATTCTAATAAGCGGAAATGTAGCGACTGCGGATGGAACAAAGAGACTTATCGATGCAGGAGCCGATGTTATAAAAGTCGGTGTCGGTCCCGGTTCGATATGCACAACGCGTGTTGTTACCGGAGCTGGTATGCCGCAGGCATCTGCAATTAATACTTGTGCAAAACAGGCAAGAAAGATGAATGTGAATATTATCGCCGATGGTGGAATAAGATATTCCGGCGATATGACTAAAGCAATAGGCTTGGGCGCCTCGGTCGTAATGATTGGGAACTTATTCGCCGGAGCGGATGAAGCTCCTGGAGAAACCGTGCTCTATCAAGGACGAAGATTTAAAACATATCGAGGAATGGGTTCGCTCGGAGCAATGAGAAAAGGAGCGAGAGACAGATACTTTCAGCACGATGTAATCGATGAAAGGAAGCTTGTTCCCGAAGGAATCGAAGGACGTGTTCCATATAAGGGACCCGTTACCGATGTTATATATCAGCTTGTAGGTGGTGTGCGTGCAGGAATGGGCATGGTTGGTGCACGGAATATTCCCATGTTATGGGAAAAGGCAAAATTTGTGATAGTCACCGCTGCAGGAGTTAAGGAATCACATCCGCACGATGTGGCGATAACCCACGAAGCACCGAATTATCGTGTGAGATAATCTGTTTGTAAATCTATATGACACAGAAAATTTACTCAAATTATGCCCGGGATAAATATGATTGTGAAACAACCCGATATCTAAATGATTTGATTTTTGTCAACTATGCTCGATATAAAGAGTTTTTGCAGATTTAAATAGCCAATAATAATGGAGTAATAATGAATTTTTCAGCAAATCGGCTTTCTGAATTCGGCAGCTATGCTTTTGCTGAACTTTCCGCTTTGAAACGCGAAGTAGCACTGAAACGACGCGTTATCGATATGGGTGTTGGAGACCCTGATATACCACCACCAAAGGAAATACAAGGAGCATTGGTTACAGCACTCGGTGATATAGATACGCATAGATATGCAGATTATCAGGGTGATTTTTTTGTGCGAAAAGCAATGGCAAAGTTTTTCCTGAATAGATATAAGAAAAAACTCGATCCCGAAACAAATATGTTGGGATTGATAGGGAGTAAGGAGGGGATTTGCCATCTTCCACTTGCAGTATTGAATCCTGGTGATATCGGCGCATATACTGAACCCGGATATCCTGTATATCATGCTGGAATCGTTTTTGCGGGTGGAACACCGGTGCCGATACCACTTAGGGAAGATAATAACTTTGTTATAAATCCCGATGATATCCCAGATAATACGAAGCTTCTCTGGGTAAATTACCCGAATAATCCAACAAGTGCATGTATCGATGTGGATTTATGGAAGAGACTTGTCGATAAAGCGCACGAGTGTGATTTTATTATAGCAAACGACGCCGCATATATCGAAACATATTTTGAAAAACCACCGCATTCGATACTGGAAATTCCCGGCGCAATGGATGTCGCTGTGGAATTTCATTCATTATCCAAGACATTTTGTATGACGGGCTGGCGTATCGGTTTCGTTATCGGCAACGAACGGATTATTTCCGCACTGGCATGTCTGAAACGATACATCGACTCGGGACCTTTTCGCGCGGTGCAGTATGCGGCAAAAAATGCACTGGATAATTATTTCCAGCTTGCCGAACCGATTCGTTCCATATTCGCGAGGAGGGTGAAATTCTGGCTTGATACACTTCGTAAATTGGGTATCGAATCGTTCAATTTTGGAGCGACATTTTATGTATGGTCGAAAGTACCGCAAGAATTCGATACTGCATCAAATTTTGCCAAACACCTACTCGAAACCACCGGCATTGTCACGATGCCGGGTTCCGCTATGGGAACTACCGGTGAAGGATTTGTTCGATTCTCTCTAACATTGCCGGATGAAGATATAAAATTCGCTGCAGAACAAATTTCAAGATTGTAGCCTACCGGCAAATCGTGATTTATCGGATACATTGTAGGATTAAAGTGTTTCCTCTTCCATTAATTCTATATTTCGCTGCACTTCTTCCTGCAGTTGTTTTGGTAATCCAAGAATTCCGGTGTCGAGGAATCCGCGTACTATCATCTGTGTCGCTTGGTCTCGTGTGAGTCCTCGAGCCATTAGATATTCGAGTTTTTCCTCGCCTATTTTTCCCATTGCAGCTTCATGTGAGAGGTCGGTATCGGGTAATTTTGCGGTAAGTTGCGGAACGGCATCTATAATTCCGTTTTCGGTCAGGAATAATCCGCTGCATTCGAGGTGTCCACGTGTTCCCGGTGCTTCGGCGATAATGTGTCCACGCGCGATTGCGTCGCCTCCATTCGATATAGTGCGTGAAATTATCTCCGCATTCGATTTTGCGGCGGAAAGATAAACGCGGGCACCGAGGTCATAGACCGAATTGTCGGGACTGAGTATTAATGATGTAAATCGCGCCGATGCGTTTTCACCGATGAGCCGTGCCTCGGGATACATCTGTGTCATCTTTGTTGCGCGCATGGAAATGTAGTTGGAAATAAATTTACCGTTTTCCTCCACTTGAATACCGGTTCGCGGTCGCACGACCATTCCCGGTGCCCAATCGTGTATCATTGTGTATGAAAGTGTGGCATTTTTTCCGATGTAAAGCTCGGTGATGCCTATGTGCATGCCGTCGTTTGCATATGACGCAACGGCACAACCGGTGATTATATGAAATTCAACATCATCCTCGATGATTATTACATTGTGCACAGTTTGAACA